>JAYVIY010000352.1:0-38262 GCA_043769795.1 Pseudobdellovibrio sp.
ACGTGCTTGTTAGTACCATCATCAGAAACAGCTTCTTTGAGATTTTTAGCTACGTCTTTTAACGAGGCTGCCAATTCAGATACCTGCCCCATGACGTCATCCATACCGCCGCCGGATTTGACATTCAGAATCTGACCACCGTCTTCAAGCTCAGGATCGCCCTCGGTTCCCGGATAGACTTCAACATTTTTATCACCTAAAATTCCGTTTGATTTTAATGCCACTGCGGCTGAACGGGTTAAACCTACGCCGGACATAACAGTCACTTCAATTCGAGCTTGCCCGTCCTGTAATTTGATATCTTTAATCACACCTACCGGAATACCAGCCGCTTTGATTGCTGAGCCTCGCACCAGCCCTTGAGCTGTAGGCAACAAAAACCAGGCTTTTTTAGATCGGCCCATAAAGCTTGGGTCATCACTAACTTGCATCGACATAAAGGCAATAAGAGCGCCGATTCCGACAACTAAGAGTCCTACTTTAAATTCAGGCGATTTTAGAAAATTCACTCAAAAAACTCCACGATGTAAATATTTAATGCTTAATACCTTTATCAACAAATCTTCTCACAAGCTCCAGTTCAGACTTATAAAAATCTTCCGCGGTTCCGGCCAATAAAACTTTTCCTGCATCAAGCATCACAACAAAATCTGCTATTCGGAACGCCGCATTTAAATCATGCGAGACCATAATTGACGTCGTTCCGGGACGAGCTCGATGTGTTTCTAATATCAAATTATCTACCATTTCCGTTAGAATGGGATCTAATCCTGTAGTGGGTTCATCGTAGATCAAGATTTCTGGATCTAGGGCGAGTGCTCTGGCTAGACCAGTTCGCTTCTGCATACCTCCGGAAATTTGACTGGGTAATTTGTGATTGTGTTTAGGGTCAAGACCCACCATTTTGAGCTTATCAAGGGCGATGGTAGCAACCTGATCCGGAGTTAAATGCCGACGATGTTCTTCAAGGGGAAACTTCACATTTTCAAGAACTGTCATGTCATCAAAGAGCGCGGCACTTTGAAAAAGTACGCCATAGTTGCACCTGAATGCCGTCAGGTCATTATCATCCAGAGAATTTAGGTCTTTACCCAGAACCGTAACGCTACCCGAAGTGGGCCGATAGAGGCCCAGCATGTGCTTCAGCACCACGCTCTTTCCGGTGCCTGAAAAACCAATGATCGATGTCAGGCTTCCGAGCGGAATTTTCAGATCAATTCCTTTTAGTACAAATTCTTTTCCGTCAAAAGTTTTTTGAACGTCATTGAGTACGACCGCAAACTGATCTGATTTAGGTACTGAGTTAGCTACAGTTTTTGTATTTTCTGAATCGGCGGTCACTTTGCAAC
Source organism: Pseudobdellovibrio sp. (assembly GCA_043769795.1). Classification (GTDB taxonomy): domain Bacteria; phylum Bdellovibrionota; class Bdellovibrionia; order Bdellovibrionales; family Bdellovibrionaceae; genus Pseudobdellovibrio. Next base: position 1,350 of record JAYVIY010000352.1, read on the forward strand.
TCCGGTTACAAGATAGTAAATTCGAATTAAATTCATTAAAAAATAATCCAGAATAATGATGATAACCATACTGACGACGACGCCCCGATTTGTTGCTTCGCCGACGCCTTTAGCCCCGCCTGAAGTGTTGAACCCTTTATAGGTACAGATTACGGCAAACATAAATCCGAAAATCCCGGCCTTTAGTAAGCCCTCCATAATATGATGAATTTCAACGGTATCGCGAATTTTAGACATGAAAACAGCATGATCAAGGCCTACAAGTTTTGTGCAAAGAAACCACGAGCCGAACATGGCCATGAAATCAAATAGAGCCGTCAACAGCGGCATACAAACAACTGCCGCAATTATTCGCGGAGCTATCAAATATTGCTTTGTATTTATGCCCATGACATCCAGCGCGTCCATCTGTTCATTGACCCGCATCGTCCCGAGACGCGCGGCCATGGCTCCTCCGGCTCTTGCCGAGACAATTAAACCCGTAAGTACCGGCCCCAATTCGCGGGAAATACCTAGAGCAACCGTAGGGCCAACCAGATCAACTGCATTGACTAATTTAAATCCGAGATAGACCTGAAATGAAAGCGCGAGACCGGTGAATATACTGGTTAGTGTGATAATTCCAACGGACTGATTTCCGATGAATTCCATGTGTTTTAAGATTTCACCATAACGGTACGGCTTGGCGAACAAAAGCTTTGTACTTTGTACGGCAAACAGCGTTATCAGGCCGATTTCGCGAATGAATTCCTGAAATCCTTCATACATCGAAAAAATGAATCCATCGATACCGTCTGAAATTCGTCTTATCATAGAAGTTTCTTCTGTCATAATTTCTTCTGCCCTTTGAAATGTCGTGGCACTCTTTCACTTACAGAAGTCAGAGTTTCCCAAACAATAGAATTGGTTTTTTTGGCCATGAGTTCGGCAGATAAAAAGTTATTTTTTTCATCGTAACCGAAAATAGTGACTTCTTCTTCGATCCAGTTATTAATTTCAGATTCTTTTACTACGTCAGTTACATCCAGCATGAGAAAATCCATGCAAACACGACCGATAATAGGTACCTGTTGTTGCGCAAACAACGCCACTGAATTATTAGAAACTACCCGATGTACGCCATCGGCGTACCCGATCGGCACAACTGCTATGCGAGAGGGGCGCGCTGCAGTCCAAGTTGAGCCGTACGATACTGATTCTCCGGCCTTAATTTGCTGAATATTATTAACAACCGACTTCAAAGACATGACTGGTTTCAGATCAATTTCAGTAAAGTATGAAGCCGTCTGATATCCGTATAACATCAACCCCGGACGAAAACCCCAGGTTCGCTGCCGCAACAATTTATTTTGGCCAGTAGCGTAGCCCGCGATGCCCCCAGAATTTAAAAGATGGTAGTAAAGATCATGCGATTGAAATTTTTCGATCACATCTTGAAATTTAATAATCTGGCGGGCCGAATAGCCGTCTTCGAGATGCGAATCCTCTGAATTCGAAAAATGCGTTAGCAGGGCTTTTAATTTCAGTTTCTTTGATTTAGCAAAATAGGTATTCAATTTTTCAGCATCACTGCAATCAAACCCGATCCGATTCATACCAGTGTTAAATTTGAGATGCACTTTTACCACTTCATCAGCAACGGCTTCGAGTGCTTTAATCTGTTCCCAAGTGCTCACAACCGGCGTTAACTGGTATTCGAGAATTTTTTCGGCACCACGTTTATCAAATCCGCGAAAAACAAGGATTTCGGATTTTACGCCGGAAGACCTCAGGAGCAAACCTTCTTCGATAAGACAAACTCCGAGTACTTTGGCTCCTTCTTTTTCCAAAGCCAGCGAGACCTGCACATCACCGTGCCCGTAGGCATTCGCTTTAACCATCGGACAAATAAAACGCTCATCATTAGCAACTTTTTTAATTTGATTCCAGTTGTGGATAAGGCTTTCGAGATTCACTTCAGCAAACGTGCGTCGGAACATTTCCATAGTCACAACCTCACGAATTCACTTGAAAATCAGGTTTATGGTCTTGCGCCGCTTTATAAACACATATTTTATCGCCACCCTTTGTACTTATAAATTCAAGTGCTTTGCGTGATGACTCAGTTAAGGATTCGGCCGATTTAGTTAATGAAGGATATTCACTGATCCCTTGGCTGACAGTGACGGTGAATCCGGTTTTTGAGAAGCTTTCAGACTTAAGTTGCTGTCGTAAACGTTCAGCACGAAGAGCCGCCCCGTTACGGTTACAATTTATCAAAACAATTGAAAATTCATTTTCATCCGTTCGGCATGCATAATCTGGGGTACGGCTGGTCTTCTTAATAACTTCAGAAACCTTTTTTATAATCTCGTCACAAAAAGTACGACCTTGACTGACTTCAATTTCTTTTAAAATGTCAACGGCCACTTTAACCACCGAAATTGGAGCGAATGTTCTTTTAGATCTATCTATTTCTTTTTCCAGGATTCTTTTGTAAAACATCTGATTGTAAAATCCGGTCAGAGTATCTTCGACATCTAAATGCTTAGGCTGCGATTCAAGGGCAATCAGATTGTAAACCAATGTCATCAACGAAAAATCTTCTGCGGCTTCAGCACCGACGTCCTGGGGCGAAATCAGTAGCCCTTCTATTTCATTCTTCAGAACAAGCGGAAGTACCTTGACTGCGTCGACTTCCCACTTAGCTTTGATATAATTCAAAAAAACATCTGGAAAACTGCCGAGAATCAAATTGTCGACAAAATTTTCGGACGCAAGGGGTATTTTATAAGAGAGACTTTCGATCCAGGCCTCTGGCATGTTTTGGCTCGAAACCGCAACAAAAGTTTTTATCGATTGGATATACTTTAAAAAAACCCAGGATTGGGCCGGAGTCTGCTTGAAAAAAAGTTGAATAAGTTCTTCTTTTGTTTCCGCAACCCGATATTCGGATATTCGCATCTGAAAAGGCCTGATTGTCGGCCCTGAGTGCTGGCTTTGCACATTGGATTTCAAAGTGCTCAGCTCCTGAAGCGTGCCTTTATACGTGTTATAGATCTGCTCATTCTGATAGAGGCGATAAAGCCCTTCACAGGTCTGATTCACGGTCAAATTGATCTGATCGACAATTGCTTGGTGAGTTCGGTCGAAATATTGCACCATATTGAAGTCACGATAATCGTTGAGCCGGCTCAATACGTCAGCGCCGGCGAGGCAGATAAACTTTATTTCAGAAGAAGCCTTCAACACGCTCTGAAAAAACTCACTTAGCGACATGACCAAAGCGGCCTGATCGACGACGACAACATGTGGAGCTGAAATCGACATCCGCATGTACATTTCGTCGAAATCTGAAAAAAAATGGCAATCGTACTTGGCCTGACTGAGGTTATACTTAATCCGGCTGCCGAGGTCCGCATCCTGAGAAAAAATAAACACCGTAAATTCCGAAGTGACTTCGCTGATTTTCATGAATTATCAGGCCGCCGGATGTGTACTTTGAACTCATCTACTTTAAAGTCTTTCTTTTTCAGAGCAAAAGAAGGTTTATCAATTGGAGGTCCCGATGGGGAGAGACTTACTTTCTGGGACGTTAGGTTTTCTTTCAGAAGTCCTGCAGAAATTGAATGCGCACCTTCCTCGTCAATTAGGTCATCCAACGCCAATGCCTTTTCAATATCAGAAATATCAATCTGCGGTTCTTCTAGAGACTTAAAATGGTCGAAAAGAACATTTGCCTTTGTCTTTTCGTTCTCCACTAATTCCGGAACACTCGCAGTTTTTGTAACTTCCTCGATAACCGGCGCAGGAGCCGCCACAACGTAGGCAGGTTTTGAAATATTTTCTTTTTGAGACTCTCGCTTCGGTATTGCTAAATCTTTCGGTGGCATCATTTGGTTTTCCCCTAATTTCGCGAAGGTATTCGGCTTAGAATTGGGTATTGAGGTTTTTGTAACTTCTGAAGCTTCTGCGGGATTGTGCACCGGCGCTGCAGCTTTAGTCATCTGCCCAACGGTGTCTTTGTAAATTTGGTCGCGTTCCTGTTTTTTATAACGTTCGATTTTTCTTTCAATAGGATCCAGTCCGTAAAAAACCACGGCAATCAGAATAAAACCGAAACCGACCACGACGCCTATAATTGACCAAGGCACGACAAATCCTGAACTGATTTTTTTTCTGAGAATATAATTCATGGCAATTAAATTGGTGCCGAGAATTTCTTCTTTTTCAAACAGGTATTTTTTTTTTGAAACCTTAGGCTCCTCGGTTTGTGTGGCGATATAGTCGCCTTCGGAGTGGGCTGCTAGAGTATTTTCGGTAGTTGCTAGCAATGCTGTGCTGTTTTCTCCGCGCTCGTTATCAAAAAATTTCTGAAAATAATTTGCTGAACCGACAACGACCAATTCTTTTCTTTGCGCGGTCTTAAATCTGAGAATTAAAAATTTGGAACCACTTTTATCCTGAAAGAGTTGGGCCAGGATCGGGCTTTTAGACGAAGACTTGTTAATCTGCAGCGCCTTTTCGAGATATTGATCGTTCCAGCGCTCGGCCGGAGTGTTAGACCTGACAAGTAAATTCGAAACCTTCAAATTTCGACCGCTATCTTCAATCTTTGCGATGGCAAAAAATGGATCGAGCTGAACCCAGTTTATATTAGAATCAGTTAACTCGGTTTCATATCCGGAAAGAACATTTTTTAATTGAGCCAACTGGCTCGATACCGAGGTTTTAACCTGGACCACTTTATTCCGAAGCTGAATTTCAGAAAGATACTGTTTTTCATTTTTAAAATAATCATTCAGTTTGTAAACCACGAGGGCCAACAAGATAAAAAGTACCGTTGAAATTTTTAAGACAAGTCCTGTCTTATTTGATGTCTGCATCCCTGCTTTATTCACATTTTCATTATAGTAGTTTTTTACAATGTGAATCAATGGACAAATCGAGATTTTAATGTGACAAACTAGACCATGAAATCTGAAACTGACGTTGTCATAATCGGTACCGGAATCGCAGCTCTTGCGCACGCTCTGAAAATTAGCTCAGACAAACGAGTATTAATTTTAACTAAAGACAAAGTTCCCTCTACCAATAGTGCGATGGCCCAAGGTGGAATCGCCGCCGTCATAGATAAATCTGATCACTTTTCAAATCACATTGAAGACACTCTTGTTGCCGGCGCCGGACTTTGTCGCAATGAAGCGGTGCATAATTATATTGAGCAAGCCCCCGAAAGAATTAATGATTTAATTAACTGGGGAGTCCAGTTTGATGCTGATTTAACCCGCGAAGGTGGACATTCTTTCAGAAGAATTTTGCATCTTGAAGACCATACTGGCGCCGAAATTCACAAAAAACTTTGGTTAAGGATTCAAGAACGACCTAACATCAGCATTCTTGAAAACCATTTCGCAATCGATTTGCTGGTAAATAAAAAAATTGACCCGAGCTACATTGGGCCAACGGCTATCACCGGTGTATACGTGTTAAATAAAATCACTTCTGAAGTGAAGATCATAAAAGCAAAGGCCACAATTTTAGCAACGGGCGGCGCTGGGAAAGTCTACCGTTACACATCCAACTGGAGCGGCGCCACGGGCGACGGAATTGCAATGGCCTATCGCGCAGGGGCTAGAGTTGCCAACTTAGAATTTATGCAGTTTCACCCAACGTGCCTATTTCACCGCGATTCGCGAAATTTTTTAATTACCGAAGCTATTCGCGGCGAAGGTGGCGAGCTCATCAATTCGAAGGGCGAAGCGTTTATGAAAAAATATCACGCACTGGGCTCGCTGGCGCCACGGGATATTGTCGCACGAGGAATTGATGCCGAAATAAAAAAACACGGCGAGCCCTGCGTTTTTCTAGACATTTCACATAAACCCGAAGAGTTTCTCCGAGCGCACTTTCCAACAATTTTTGCCAAATGCCTTGAGTACGGAATTGATATGTCTAAACAACCTATACCGGTCGTTCCTGCGGCCCACTATCTCTGCGGTGGAGTCGTGACAGACATTAACGGCCAAACCGATCTGGCAGGACTTTTTGCAATCGGTGAAACGGCTTGCACCGGGTTTCACGGCGCTAATCGTCTGGCTTCAAACTCTTTGCTTGAGTGCCTCACGATGGCCCACAACTGTGCCGGATTTTTACAGGAAAACTGGGATGATATTATCAGTAAAACCTCGGTAAAAAGCGACCCCTTGCCATGGACCAAACCTGAAAATACGGACTCTGATGAAATGGTTGTCATTTCTCACATGTGGGAAGAAATCAGAATGCTGATGTGGAATTATGTGGGCATTGTTCGAAGTACAAAACGTTTGCGTCGCGCGCAGCAGCGGTTAAAAAATATTAAACATGAAGTAAAAGAATATTATTCAAACATGAAAGTGCATGCCGACATAATTGAGCTTAGAAATATCGCGATTGTGGCTGAATTAACGGTCGAGTGTGCGCTTCGCAGACATGAATCAAGAGGAATACATTATTCTCTTGATTTTCCAGCGACTGAAGCCCAGGCCAAAGACACTATTCTGTGACTTCACTTTGACTTCAAAGAAAATTAACTAGACCATTATTAAATATGTATAAACGCTCGGAATCATTTTTCAACGGTTTTGATGGAACCAAACTTTTTTTGCAAAATTGGGTGTGCGAAAAACCCAAAGGCACAATTATTATCACCCACGGACAAGGTGAACATTCAGATTGCTACCAGAGATTAATCAATGCGCTTGATGGGCAAGGCTGGAATTTCATGGCCTGGGATTTACGAGGTCATGGAAAATCAGAAGGTCTACGTGGATACGCCAAAGATTTCGACGACTATGTTCTGGACTTTAAAATTTTTCTTGAATTAGCATTCAGTATTTCAGAATTTAAAAATAAACCGGTTGTATTGCTTTCTCACTCAATGGGAGGGCTTATACAGACTTGCGCACTTACTGAAAAAAAGCATCTGAATACAGCTATTGCTGGGCAAATACTTAGTTCACCGCTTTTCGGTGTTGCAGTTGAAGTTCCGGAGTGGAAAGACCGCGGAGCCAGCATTATCAATTCGATATTTCCAAAATTGACTCTGGATAACGAAATTAAAAATGATATGCTGACCCGAGATCTTGAAGTGATTCGCGAGTTTGAGCAAGACACTTATAGACACCACCGAATTTCTTCAGGTGTCTACTTGGGTTTTAAGCGTGAATTTGAAAGAATTCCCGGCAAAGCAGTTGAAATTACGATTCCGACTTTATTACACATTTCTGACAATGACCCGGTGGTTTCAAGCCCGAGTGCCCTACAGTTTTTTGACGCCCTCGGCAGTGAAAATAAAGTTCTTAAAATTTTTGAAGGCGGAAAACACGAACTTTACAACGACAGCGATCGTGCCGAAGTTTTTAAGGTTGTCAGTGATTTTTTAAAACAATTTGTAAAATCTTAAGAGGTTGAAATGGTTTCTCGCACGCAGTTAATTTCAGTTATTTTTTTCGCAGTCTTTGCAACATCCTGCGCGACACCGCTTAGGACCCAGTCGGGAGTTCCTGAAATTAGCATTTCTGATTTTGAAAATATAATTACTGATAAAACTAAAAAGCTTGAAGTCTACGACGGCCTTTATAATATTTTAACGGTTCAGGCGACCTGGCTGGATTCGCGAGTAACTGAGGCGACGTTGTCCCACCAAGCGCGGGTTTCGCAATGGAGCGAACAAATCTACCGCGAAGAACGTACAAAAAAAGTGAATAAGAATGCCGATACAACCGAATTCTTTGTCAGTCTTTATACTCCCGAAAGACGACACTCGGACCTTTCAAAAACAAAAAATCTATGGAAGATTTTTCTCGAAGTAAACGGCGAACGCTACGAAGGAAAAGCTACGAAAGTGAAACTACTCTTGAGTGAAATCCAGTCAGTGTATCGTTATCATAATCGCTGGTCAGTTCCCTATCTAATCAGTTTTTCAGTACCTACATCTGCCGTTGAAAATAAACCGGCGACATTGACCTTTACGGGTGCCGTGGGTGCCGCTCAACTCAAATTTTAATCTGTTTACTTGACAGAACCTTTTCTGAGCACAAATTAAAAGTGTAAAGAGGAGGAAAATATGAACGCATTATCACTATTAAACAATTTCGAACATGAGTTCGGCTACCCGCTACTTGGAAACCAATATGAGACACGCAAAGAGTTCCCGTCGTTAATGAAATACAACGAGGAAAAAGCGGTCTGGAATTTAAGTGTCGAATTGGCCGGTGTAACTAAAGAAAATATCAAAATTAATACTAACGAAGGCTGTCTTCGATTAACCGGAGAGAAGACCAAAGGGTTCAATATAGGTAAGTTCGAAGGACTCTACTCACTGCCGGAAGGCATCGACGAAGAGAAAATCGAAGCTACTTTTGAGGATGGGGTTTTGAATGTAATTCTCCCGTTACCAGAAAAGAAATTATCTAAGAATATACAGATCAAATAAGGTCTGTATTTAAACGATCCCGTGGTTTGGTAAGGCCCTTTCGTAAAACAAAGGGCCTTATTTTTGGTTTCTGAATTAGGAATTAGTCTTTTGATTTGCGGATTTCGCGGTCTCTTTCAATTTCAAATGGTTTTTTAATCTGTTCCGTTTTTACGTTTAACAAATTTTCAGGCAATGCAATAACTTTACTGTTCGTACCGGTCTTATCAAAATTGTTTGCGAAATACTGAACAGCTTTAACCAATTGCAAGTCTTTACCTAGGGCTCTCTCTTCAACTGTAGGCTCAAGCAGAATATCCGGCTGCGTACCTTCACCTTCTATTTGTTTCTTACCAACAGCCGTGTATCCCTGAGCAACCGAATAACGAAAACTGTGATCTGAATAGGGAAGTTCAATATGTTGAGGCTGTCCTGTTCCGCCTCCGGTGGGCTCTCCCATAATTTGACCTAATTTATTTTCTTTAAAAGAAGAAACAAACGTATCACAAGCGCTGAAGCAGTAGGCTGAAGTTAATACTAGTACTGGGTTTTTGTATCGAAGTTTTTCCTCTGCAGGGGCAATTTTACGCTCTTTCATTTCGGAAAATTCACCCTCTGAAAAATCGTAATCAATGAGATTATACGGACGAAGAGCATTTAGCATTTCTGAATTTCGTACGCGCTGGTGATAGCGAAAAATCGTTGAGTTTATTAATCTTGCTAGCACCGCGTTTCCAGAGTTATCTCCGCCGCCATTTTTTCTGAGATCAATTATAAGCCCTGATGTGTCAGATAAGGCGTCCATGGCTTGACTCAATAGTTTTGCCATTTGAGTTCCTCCGAACTCGTCAATTCTCAAATAGCCGATATTGTTTTCTAAAACTGAAGATTTAATACTATCAATTCCTGTTGCTGAGCTATCATCTGGATCTTTGGAACCATCGTAAAGGGCTAGAACACGCGGAACGATTTCGCTGACGTCTTTACCATTGTACTGACCTTCTACCTTTATTGGTTTAATACCTTCAGTTTCAAATAGTACTGCAGGAATGCTGTTTCCGGCCTGGCGACGTCGCATCTGCAGAGTTGATCCAGAAGTAAACTTCTCGGCATCATTCATATAGTCCTTCCAGTCCTTTCCCTGAATTCGGCTTACAACTGTGCCAACTCTCAAGTTCGTAAGGGCCGAACCCGCTCGAGAAATAATGAGTTTTTCATGATCGGTGCCCGGAGCCAGAACTTCAAACCTGACATCAATTGAAAAAAATTTTAGTTCAGAATAATCAGCTCTCATCATGGCATTTACATGCCCGTCATGAAAAACACCGGCCCATTTGACGAGAAGGTTAAAGTATTCTTTTTGAGAAGTTTTGCTCGTGATTTGCTCTTCGAACTGATTTGCCAACTGTTTAAAATCAATTTTATATTTTTCTTGTTTCTCATTCCAGTAACAGTATATTTTTTCACCGGTATAAACGACGTAGCGGAATTCTTTTTTGAGATTGATACAATCTCTGTCACACAGATCAGTTGGCTGCATAACAAGATTACCTGCAAATTTTTCAAAACTATCGAAGTTCTGATCCTTTTTTTCAGCGCACGAAAAAGCAACAAGTGGAATAAACAGCAAGCGTTCAAAAATCAATCGACGTAAGTTCATTTTGAATTCCTTTTTTTGGGGCCTGGAATACGTAGTGCGATTAAGGTGCCAATTTGGCAAGAGGAGAGGCTTAAAAAAATTGGTTAAAATAATACAAATTGTCACTTCGGTGTCAAAAAGATGAACACAGAACTAAGAGAGACCCCAATTTTTTTTAATCTGGGCTTCTTCCTCAATGCTGGATACTTTTTTAAACTTAGCCGGTCGGCCCTTAACAACGGCCTCGCATTCGCTCCAAGTGGCATGTTTTGACAGAACTCCGTTAATGTAACTCAGATACCAAGCCGCGGGCTTGGGCCCGCTTTCAGATTTACTTTTCATCTCAGGAAGGGGTCTGATTTCAGGTAATACCCTAACATCAAATTCGTAAGCGGCTGCAGTACCTTTATATAGACTGACGTAATCGTGCTTTGAAAACGCGACCGCTATAACATCACAGCGTTCATTACCTAGTACGCCAGAGTGCCCCTTAACGAAGTTCCATTTCAAATCGCATTCGAGCCTTGTTTTAATTGAGAATACTGTTTTTTCGAGCTCAATCCAGATGTCCTTGTTAGAAACCTCTTCGTTGGCGGCATTTTTCCAGCCACGTTTTTTCCAACCAAAAATCCATTGGGTGATTCCTCTAATAACGTAAACCGAGTCTGTGAACACCTGAATCGCTCCGATATCGCCTTTTGAATTGGCTTTAAGACAATAATGAAGCGCTTCGAGCACTGCGGTCATCTCCATGCGATTATTAGTTGTGGCATTGGCAGCGCCGCCGAGCTCTGTAACAAGATCGCCTTCGATCACGATGCTACCCCAGCCACCGGGGCCCGGATTACCGGAACAGGCCCCATCACAATATATAGTCACGTTTTTCGATTCCACAAAATTGAGAGTGCCATATAATTCAGGCTTGATCAAACCAAACCAAAATCACTTGGTATGATCTTCGCTAAGCTATCTGCGGAACTGAAAAAGCTTTACCAAGCCTTTACAGAAAGTGATTTAAATGAAGCTGAACGTTTTTGTGACACTATTCGTGCAAACTGTCGTAATGTTAGCCAGTATCAACATGGCTACGGCGGCGACTAGTGCAAATGTTCCGACAGCAACGTCGACAACCTTAGGTGCAACACCGGTCGCTGCTGCACCCTCTTCCGATTATCACATGAGCATGTCAATCTCGCGAAGCACCAATCTCATTGATTTTCAGGATGGTTCCCGAAGTGATTCTCTGGATTACTCGCTGGCTCCTTCAATGAAAACCTCGTTCGGTACTTTTGCTGCGGCTTTAGCTTATTCACAGAATTTGCGCGACCAGTACTCGCGGACCGCCAGCGACTGGAGCGATATTCCGGTTTCCTTTTCTTTCAAACCTAAAGTTTTTAAATTGGCCGACCGAGACGCAAAAATTTCCTACTCATTGAGTGCGGTAATTCCGATGTCTCAATACTCGGTTAAAAAAGATCAGCTGCAGACCGCGATCAGCGGTAAGCTTGGCTTTTCACTTTCAGAGGCTGACGGCAGCGGTTTCGGCATAGTTTCAGGAATTTCTCTGGGACGAAATTTCCACGCGTTTGAAGAAGACATCAACGGAAACGTGCTTAACCAGTATTCGTCAAATCAGAATTTAGGAATGAGCTACACAATCGGCGACTGGAGTCTCAGTGCAGATTTTGTAAATCGCACAAGCATGACTTATGCCAGGAATATAAAGAGTTCATTTGAGATCAGCGAAGAATTGGGCTACTCGCTCAATTCAAATATTACATTTGCCCTCGGACACACGAATGCAGGTTCTACGTTAAAGCCGAATGCTGCAGATTCAAATGTAGAATTATATAATGAAAATACCTCAATTGTGTATGCCACAATGAGTTTAGCTTACTAGTTGTTTGAAGGAGTACGTATGAAGAAGCAGATACTGAAGCGAATACAGGTGAAAGCCGCGGTCATGGTTTTGATATTGGTCGCTACTGCCGCTTGTACGAAGTCGCGGAAAGCTCAACTTTCAGATGAGCAACAAGGCAGCGTATTCGCTATTTCAGAGTTTGGCGAAATTTCAGAGAACTCAGGTTATGAAGCCATGTTAACTTCAGCGGCGGCGCTGGCTGAAGGTTCTGATTCATCTTTGCAGGCTTTTGAAACCGATGGAAAAGCCCGTCTGTTTGCCCACGAGGTCAACGTACCGAGCCGAATGAAATTCATGTTTGATAACCTCCCGCTGAGCAATCTTAAAAGTAAAAATTTTAAAATTACTTTTTCGGTCGATAAAGAGTATGTATCGGCCTATAAAGTTACAAAGAATGTTAACGAACTTTCAGTTCTCGAAAAATCAATTGCTCTGACGATAAAAGAAGTAAGAATTATTTCAAAAAATAAAACTTCAACTGCCGGCTTGGTCAAGGGCCTCAGCGAAGAACAACGCGCGGCTGTTGTCGAAAAAAATGAGATAAAAACGGGAAAAAGACAGGGCGCTTTACTTGTGCCTCTGTTTAAATACAAAATTCAGAGCTACGGTGTTGTCATACGGTCAAAAAACGAATTAAAGGAAGAAACTTCAAGACTGGAAATGAAGAATACCGATTGGAAAGAAGCGACTCACATTCAATTGCAAGCGCAGACAGACAGTCGATTGGTTGTCGGCATGAGCGTAGATCAGATAAAAGATTTAAGAAGAATCTATTCGGAAGACAAAATAGACAATCAAGTTATGTCAGCTGAAGATCTGCAACGTCGTTTGTCTGTGGCCATGAAATTTATGAATAATGAGACTCGGGTCTATACCCGTCTGGGCGCAGACTCTATGTATGTTTACGAAATCACCGATGCGGGTAAGTTAACTGAAAATCAAAGGCGACTATTAAACAATAAGGCTGGCAATCAACAGATTCTATCGTGTCAGGACGACTCAGTTGCTGCTTTCATTAAGTCTTCGGATAAAAACTGCGTTTTGATTTTATCAGCCCTGATACCAGTGACCTACAAAAATGCAAAGCTCACCGAAGAAAGCGAAATAGGCAGCACCAGCTCGCATATTCAACTCGAAGATATTCAGAAAATAAGATCTGTGGGTCTGGTCGAAATAAAGGAAAACATAGCAGCTCGTCAACTTGAGGTTTCAAGTTCGGGTATTCTTGATCCGAACAGCACTATTAAAATTTCAGATCTGAAAGGTGAATTCTTCTATCGCCGCACTTTCGAAGCCGCTTCAAATATGTTTATGGGGCGCACCGGAACTTCGGGCGACATGACAATTATCAGTTTTGAACTGGAAGATAAAAGAATCGTTGTGCGTAATCAGCAGTCACTGATTGCTTATACCGGTCAAGGTCCAAAAGACCGCGAAGAGTTGATGTCGTTTCCGGTCAGCTATTTTAAGATGGCTAACACCGATGAACATGGCAACAAATTAACCGTTCCAATGCCGGTTAAAGCAACAAAAGAATCTGCTGAATTTGCTATGATTGACTGGACTAATAACACGGTACCCGATTCAAATTCTCCGTTGGCATTTTATTCGGGTGGCGATTGCTTTATGGCTAACTCTTCATTGAGCGTTACTGATACAGATATGAGATTAGCAACCGATGGTGTGCTTAATTACTCGCTGACCGGTTCTTACACGGTAAAGCCTACTGAATCATGCATGGCAACCAAGGATGTAAATTCAGCATACTGGGCCGGCACTTATCAATTTAATTTCAACATCTCAGAACGAATTTCATTTCAGAAGCACAAAAGTGCTGATCTCGATGTTCAGTTTTCAAAAAACATTTCAAGTATGGCCCAAGCCGCTTTCAATTTCGGCGTATTTACATTGGCAGACAAGGTTTCAGGCAATGGGGCATTAGCTAATCGTGACGGCAGCGAAAAATATATGCCGATCATTCACGATTTCAGAAAAGGGCGAAAGCTCCTCTACCACCTTGGCGGCATCAACAATTCTGCAGTAACATCTCCTGAGAGACGTCAGCTCCTGATCGAAGCTTCGCAACAGGTTATCCGCGAATGGAACAGTACATTGCGTCTGGCTTTCAGAGGCACTTCACTTGAGCGCACCGGAGACTACGTCGATCTCGCAATTGACGAGACAGAAAACTCCGGACACTTAGGCGATTTAGATCGAAACTACATCTGGCTACAGGAGCTACCGGCAGAAAACGGATTGTTAGGGGTTGCACAGCCAGCGGCCAATCCGCGTTCAGGCACCATTCAGTCAGCCAACGTCATAATCTACACCGGAAATACTTATGAACAGACTGAAACTCTGCTTAAGCTCACTAAAATTTCACGTGACTATGAAAAAGAAATCGAAAAAATCAAAAGAACCGCAATAGAAAAAGCTGCGGCCGAGCAAAAAATAATTTCTACCGCAGAAGAGAAAAAGGACAAAGACACTGAAGGTGCAGTCGGTTCAGGAAAAGTTGATCCGGCCGCTGTCAACTCGGCGAAAGCCGAAGCGGCGCGAATGCATTTGTCGATTCAACAGTCTATTAAGTTATTGCAGCTTGATAATGCAAACATAAAAAATGCCTTAAAGGGAATGAAGAAAAGCAACAATCATGCGGCCTTACGCACCATCATGACCAAAGGAATTTTTAGTCGCGACTCTAAAGGTCAAACCATCAATTACCCAATCGACAATCAAACTTTCATGAAGAAATTGGCCGATATTGCAAGTAAGACCAAAGCTTCAAATAACCCAGATAGTTTTGAGCTGGAGGTGAACAAAGCCTTTATTCAATTCGGTGGTTTAGATGAAAACGTAAAACTGGCTCTTAAAAAGCGATCGCAACTCTTGGAAGCCGCAGTTCGTTTTGATGAAAATACAAAGAATCGTCCGGGCTGTTTCAGTTACGCTCGAAATGACATCAACGATGAGGCACAAAGTCTTGATCCGGACCCTAAGAAAAATTTACTGATGAATTTTAAGAAGAACGTTATGAGCACGCTTTCGCACGAGCTCGGACACGCTTTCGGTTTATTACACAACTTCAAGGGTTCGATCGACAAGAACAATTACGAATTCAAAGACCAAAAGCCTACCGGTCGTAATTACTCATCAATTATGGATTACATCGCTGATATCGATATGAATTATCAAGGTCCGGGACCTTACGATGCGCACGCATTGCGCGCAGCCTATACCGGAATGGTCGAAACAGCGGCCGCTGATGCACTTGTGTCGATCGATGATATCGTGAAAGATATAAATCTTCCGCTTGTGCACTTCACGAAAGACACTGTTAACACAAAAGGTAAGATTAAGTACTATGAACAGTGTGACGATGGCGGAACTCTAACCAGCGTCTTATGTGCAAGGTTCGACAGCGGCGGCAGCGCCACCGAAGTTGTACAGAATCTAATCGCTGACTATCATCGAAGTTACATCAACCGAAACTATGTTCACGATAAGATCTTGTTCGGCTGGGCGCAGAAAACACAGATCATCAAGAGAAACATTACTTTATTTCAGAATATACGTTCATTTCTTGATGAAGCGATCACCAGCCTTCAACTCGGTACCGGCTTAACTGAAGATCTATCACGTGGACGCATTGTTGACCAATTAAAGGCTGTTAAACTGGGATATACGTTCTTTCATGAACTGATCAGAACTCCGGATGCGCTGGGCGTTTCGGTGATGGAAGAACCTGACAAAGACGCTGTAGATCAAACGAAGAAAGTGAATTCAGAAAGATTTTTTGCAGTTCCATATAAGTATAAAAATGCGAAAGATGAAGAAGTTGCCGACATAAAAATTTTAGAAGCTCGCTCTTCTGCGGATTTTAAAATGACACGTGATAAGGTCGACACTATAGGAATTTCTTATGACAAAATGTTCGCCATGATGTTTTTAATGCAGTCAACGGCAGCGGAAAACAAAGATGAAAACAACAATAGTCAGATTTCATACCTCGATTACGAGCAGTTTTTGATGGGCATTAGTGATCCGGCTGAATCTCCGACGATGAAACTGATTCAGCAAATTCTGCAAAATGACTTAAAGGTCGGATTCTTTGCCCCGAGTAGCACCGAAACAAAATCAGAGTTAACAAAAGAAGAATTCGAAAGTGAAGTCAAACAGTTTCAAGGACTGAACTTTATCGAAGTCGACGCGAAGGTGGGCGTAGGTACGATGTTGGCACAACAGACTTCTGTTGGAACAATCATCGGTCTGGCTCAGTCAAAATGGAGAAGCTTCGATGCGTTTGCTGAAACCTTCAAGGTGAGCAAATCAACTTTAAACCAAGCACCGAAAGACCGCGCTAATGTTGCAAAAATGGGACAAGACAAGACTTTGGATGATACTAAGGTGCTCTTTGCCTCGCAGAACGCAGTGGGCTCACAGGTGTTGGTAGACACGGCAGCACGCAACGAATTCTTCATATTGAACAAAACGACTCTGTTTGCAAAACCTATAATGCAAATTTATAGTTCAGAAGTCGAATACCAGAAAGCACTGAGAAAAGTAAAAGGAGTCGATTGCGCTGCCAAAGCAGATTCGGAAGAGTGTACAGCGGTAATAGCAACTAAAGAAAAAGCCGACGCAAATGCGCTAAGTTTTGTAGCTCAACTCAGGGAAATTAACAAAGCTGGAATTTTGCTTCAAACTGAACTTGATGCTGAAGATTCACCGATAAATTTAGAAAAACAAGTGACCATTTTAAGAAGTATCTTAGTAACTCAATTCAGCGTTATTATGCAGGTGAAGAACATACTTGAATCAGCTCCTGCTGATAAAATTCAAGAAACGATAAAAGCTGTTCTTCAGCAATTGAGCAAAGTAAAAAAAGATAATGAAAAGCTGGAAAGCCTTCATTTAATTGCCACTGCATTCGGCGTGGTTTCGGATGCGGCGGCCTCAATTCCGATTGAATTGAAAAACGGCGGCAAGCTCAACGGGCAAGCTATCGCAGGCATTATAATGAATACTGAGATTCTGCAAGACAACTTGAGCGCACAATTGCCGGTCATTGAAAAATTGGCCGAACTATCGAACTTAGTAGATCCGGATACGGTAGGCAGATAGGTTTAAAAAACCTCTTTGAACTTTTGACCTTCAAGCTTTTGAAAATCTTCGTAATTTTCAAAAGCTTTCTTTTTTATAAGAGATTCAGCCGGATAAACGACGGAGTGAATAATCTTTTTATCCTTTGAAATCATCTTCATTTCAAAGAGAGCCATAGTATAAAAAGTCAGTTGCTCAAATGCCTTTTCAGAATAAACCGAACTCCCGGTTTTGTAATCAAGTACGTGAATTTCTCCTTCCAGCTCGGCCCAGAGATCTATCTGTCCCTGTATAAAGCGCGATTTCGTTCTAAGACCGAATCCCCACTCGTTGTGCCCTGTTTTTAAAATTTCTTTCAAATTCAGTTCAGACTGTTCTAGAAGATAGGTAATGCTCTTTCGCTCGATTTCGTTCAACTTTGGCAGCACTTGCTCAGGGTCAACATACTTAAGTGATTCAAATAGTCGATGCATGTCAGAACCTTTTTGGGCTTTTTTTAGATTCAGCAGAGACTTCTCAAAATTCAATTCAGCCACACTTGTGTTTTTTTCTGAAATCATTTGAGTTACGGATTCTGACATTGCGGGTTCAACCGCTTCTACCGAAAATTTATCTCTGACATTTACCGTGGTATAGAGACTTTGAGCCGTCGCAACCGGAGCTTCGTCATAAGCCAACGATACAGCAATAAATTTTCCGGATGCAACCTCACCGATTTCGAGAGGCCATTTCGATTTTTTGTACCAGCTTTTTTCAACCGGTGCGCGCTTACCGATTTCAGCAACAAGACTGAGGCTTTCAATAGCGCGGGTCATAGCAACATATAACACACGTTCGTTTTCAAGCTGCTCACGTTCGTTAAATGTCTTTCTAACACTTTGAGCCCAACCAGAAACCTGATGTTTTGAGGTCTGATCGTTGAGAACGCTCAGACTGAACTTTTGAGATTGATCGTCGAAACTTAATTTATGAGATAATGACAGCGCCGGGCGGTCTGCAAATCCAATAACTATGACATGTTTGAATTGCAGCCCTTTTGAGGCATGCACGGTCATCAGAGAAACGCAATTGGGCTGAATAACCGGCTGAGCCTCACCACCGGACGAACCCAGATCAGATTGCAAAGACTGAAACTGCTCTTCTAAATAAAGACCGAGAGAAAAACCTACGGCCTTTTCTGCTTGCGCCAGACTCACCAAAAATTTGAAAATATTGGCTTCGCGTTTTCCGGTCTTATCGTAGAATTCAGAAAACGAAACAAATCCGGTTTCAAAAATAAATCGTTTGGTCGTCTGCAGTGAGCCCACCATGTCGTATAAATTGAGAAACTTAATTAAATTCGCCTTTTGCGGATGTTCTGAGTTGAGCAATGCGGCCCAAAGCGACTGTTTTCTGGCGATAGGGTCTTGAGCCAGATTCAATATGATGTCGTCACTGACATATAACCAAGGGCTTCTGATTAGCGTGACTAAGTTTTCGTCGTCATGAGGGTTATTGAGAAATTTATTAAAAGCCATTAAATCCAGAATCTCACGTTTTTCTTCGTAACCGCTGGCGGCCTGCAATTGCACCGGTACCGAAACTTTTGCAGCCTTGAGGGCGATATCAGCAAGTTTGCTATTGCTTCTGGATAAAACGCAGATGTCCTGCGGATTTACTCCAAGGCTGATCAGGTTCTGTATTTGAGTAAGGACCGCATCTGACTGATTTTTTGCTTTAATAAAAAAAGCGTCCTGTTCAATTAATTTTTCTTTGTTCTTCTGATCTTTCGTAAGCATAGGGCGAAACTGTTTACTGAATGTTGAAAAGAAATCGTTCATAAACTCCATCAACGAAGGCTCTGAGCGGTAGTTCTTGTCGAGAAAAAGAATTTCTGCATTTTTACTCTTCATCTCTGTCAATTTTGCGGAAAAAACTTCGGAACGAGCTCCCCTGAAAAGATAGATACTCTGCTGTGGATCACCGACGATAAAACAGGGTTTATTGCGAATAATTTGATTAAGAATGCGTACCTGCAACGGAGACGTATCCTGATATTCATCAATCATAAAATAATCCCAGTCAGCTGAAAACTCGACTGCCGTTTCCGGATATTGCTCTAGCAGTTGCAACGAAATATTTTCAAGATCGGCAATACTCAGTTCGCCGCTGTTGCGTTTCTGTAGAACCGCAATATGGGTCAGCTCATTGATAAATGAAAAGAACAAAGAATTCAGTTTTTGATGTTTTAAAATGTAATCTTCGCTGTCAAAAAAAACATCAAAAGCATCATCTCTGAGCTCTTCTATCAACGCATGAGCCAAAGGCTCAAAGGGAGGCTTGGAATTTGACCAGTTCGGTTTTTTGGGCGCATTTTCTACGAGTTCGAAAAATGTGGCCTCATCGTTCAGCCGAAGTGCTGCCATTGCAGCACTGAGAAAAGAAAAATAGTTACTCCATGAATCGGGAAAAGCCGGAACCATTTCTAAAATTCTACCAATTGTATTTACAACTTCTTCTTTTTTCTGCTTTGCAATTTCGCGCAGCTCGGATTCGTTAACAAAATTAAACTCTTTATTCTGTGCTTTATAGTCAAGAGCCTTCCGGCTTAACTCGATGAGCTGCAAAAAAGAAAAGGTTTCCATTAACTCGAGATATTCAGGTTTCGACTTAAGTAAAACATTGGTCTGGCGCTTTAAACGGCGGTCGGCCTGAATCTCATCAATGATTCTAATTTCCTGCGGAAACTTCATTCGTTCGGCATACTGTGAAAGAAAAATACTGAGAAGCCCGTGAATCGTTGAAATATGCACGGCTGATTTTTTATTGATATATTCAAAGACTTCCTTTTCGCCAGACTCTAAAGCGCTGACAAGCAAACGCTCTTTTACTTCCTGAGTTGCTTTGCGCGTAAAGGTGGTCATTACTACCCGGGGATAGCCACCCGTCGCCGATTTGTGTTCTTTTACAAATTGCAAAAATGTGCTTATTAACTTGGTAGTTTTACCTGCTCCGGCCCCGGCATGAATAAACTGAGATTGAAATGAGAATTTAAAATTTACAGCAGATGAGAGGCCCGACATAGCTTCCTCCAGTCACAATTTTTGCAGATTTCGAGGTCGGCAGGTATAGTTCGAAATTCATTTTCTTTCAATCGCAGCAGTACGTCCGAAATTAAAAAATTGAATCGTTCTTTCAGTTCGGCGTATTGGTCGGCATCAATCAGAGATTTATTTCTCTTGGTAAGACTGAAATCCCGGGTTCCGACATCCTCTTGGATAATTCCCCTTTTTAAATCAAAAGTCTTATACTGATAGTACAGGGCGCCTTTGACCAGGTTTTCTTCTCCGAAGGACAGTTCTAGAGCAATCATATATAGCATCATCTGAAATTGTTGGTCGCTGATCCAGCTTGAGTGATTTGAAACCTGAAACGCTGAAGACTTATAGTCGTAAATAATATGATACCGGTTTTTTTTATGACTATCGTAACGATCGATACGAACATTGAAACTGAACCCGTTATCTGACTTAGTCCTTGAAAATGATTTCTTGTCCAGATCATAAAATATTTCAAATGCCTTTTCGGTATTAGTATCAAAAATCAAAACACGCGATTTTTCAAAATCATGAAACTTGACTGCCAGTTGCATGAATTTGGCTTTCTGGATTTTCCAGTAGCCTTCCTGTTGTTCGTAAATACTGAATTCAGCCCGTTTAAGTTCTAAAAATTCCGACACTTTAGTGGTCTCGTATTCATTGCCGCTCATTAAATTAAGACAGTATTCAAAAAGCGCATGAACCAGAGAGCCTTTTTGCCGAGGATCAAGATCAAGTGCAACTTGCGGAAAGTCACGTAACCTGAAGCCTTTTGATGCCAGTAATTTAAATGAACATTGGGCATAGTTTTCAACGTCACTCACCGAAAGAGATTTAAAAACGTCAGAAATGATCCGGTTTTCATAGCTATTGACGTCCTGTCTGAGTCGTTCTGCAGAAATGGGTAATCCCGCAACTGAAGTTTCCTGAGCCTCAGAAAATCCGGCAAAGTGGCTCTGCAGCTCGTCGACTCGGGTCGGTTTGGGTACAAAGGTTTCAGATTGCGGACTGTTTTCAATAAAGAACAGCGATGAATTAAGTGGTTCAGATAAAAAACTTAAGTGGGCAGAGGTAAAGTAGCATTGCTCACTTTGAGCCAGACTTTGCCAACGAAGATTAAAATCGAGGTAGCTCTCTTCAGAATAATCTACGGCGAGATCAAATTGCTTTTTCAATACTTCAGAATCTTTCAACGACATCATTGAGTTCTGTCTCTTGTGAAAGTACTCATCGTTCAGTCCGATATAAAGCCTGTGAGTCACGTCGATCATCTGGGCAGACATCAGGGGCAACACATAGACACCATTTGCAGAACTTTTCTTAATTGTTACTTCTTTATGACTCATGCGATTTTTAAGAAACTGAATCCACCGGCTGAATTTCATTTTAATATTCAGACTCTGGGCCAGAAAGTCTTTAAAGATCAGTTCAAAAAGTTCGTTCTTATTATTGGATTGCGGCAGGGTCAGCCAAGTCTTTGCAAGAAAGGCCAAAAATTCATCGCGATCCATTTCGGCATTGAAATCTACCTTTTTGTAAAAAAGGTTTTTTATTTTTTGATCGCGTCCCAAATCATCTTCATCGTAGAGTTGATAGAACAGTGCCTTGAATTTTTCAAACTTATGCGGCGAACCACCGGCGCTATGAATTTCTTTTGAAAAAAAAGATTTTTCAAGACTGTCCCAGGCTACTTCCTGCGAAAAATTTTTAAGTGCCGCTGAGAGATTTTGCACATCACCTAGACTGTTCAATTGAGCAATTAACTCTTTTTTATACGGAAGGCCCTCTTCCTCCAGATAAAATTGCAGCACCGGCCAATACTTTTCAATGTCGGCTGAAATAATTGCAATCCGATCGACACTAACGCCAGAATCAACCCACTCACGAATTCGTGAAACAACAAATTTGATTTCTCCGAGCTGGGTAGATAACCGGACAAACTGCTCTTTTTTCAACGTCACCTGAACTGCAGCGCCTGAATAGTTTTTTTGCTCACCAGAACCGAAGTTTTCTTCATAGGTGTTCAATAAGTATGGAAAATTTTCCTTCCACTCAGGATCGGGCGTAATGATACAAACATCCTGAGACCGAGACAGATGCTTGAATAAGCCCATCTCCACAGTGCTCATTTCACTGCCGAGATCGACAAAAATTTTTCGATCCCATGAGAGCAAAGAGAGATCTAAGGTCTGCAGATAAGCCGCGCTCCACTTGGCATCAATTACTTTTTTCTCGAAAACGATATAGTTAAGGCAGACTTTTGCCAGTTGATACCAGCGTTGCCACTTTTTTTCAGACTTCTGGGTTTCGAGCCATTCCTCCAGAATATCATCGCTGCCCGGAAGCAATAATATGGGCGCAAACTCCTGCACGGCTTTGTTCAGAGAGGTTACTTCGCTATCGATAAGATCAAGTTTTGCGCTGTGACAATCAACGAAATGCTGCACTAAAGATTTTATAAAGTCGCTGGAAACGACCTGTAAAGTCGGTTCTATTCTGCGGATCCACAGCCGCCAAAAATCGCTGACGCGCAGTATGGCATCATCCGTATAATAATTATTTTTTTTTAGCGCATCGTTTTGAATTTCTTGTTTTGATTTAAGATCAGAAACTATCCAGGTATCTATAAGTGGATCATAAGTCGTTAAAAGGGCTTTTATCTGATCTGGATTTTTAACCTTTAAAAATTCGAGCATGGAGAAAACTATAACTATCTTCTCTGCTTAAGTCTCTTCCTTTTACCATCCACGTCTTGCAATTTGAAACTTTGATCAAAATCCAGATTAATAGTTAAGCTGACATTGTATCTGTCATTTCGTGACTGCCCCGCATAGTTGCCAAGTTCGGTGGCGTAAGCTGCCGCATCAAGTTGAAAAAATAACAAATCGAGACCTACTCCGTAGGTAACATAGCCCTGATTTATTCCTGCGCGTAAATCAAGCGGCCCCACACTAGCCTCTGTTCCGACATGTATTTTTTTACTGAGATCATAACCTGTCGTTCGGATAAACTTATATTCAAAAGCATGGGTGAAACTCATTATTCCCCATTCTTGTTTGATTGAAGTTCCGAAAATAAGATTGTCGTACTGAGCCGGTGGTGGCGTAGTTCCTGAAGTTAAATTAAATGTTGTTACACCCACATCATTCCAAACCAGAGAAATAGTGGGCTTAAGTGGGTGATTCAACGTCGTCATGTAAGCCAGATTAACTGAATGTCCGATGCCGTGGTCCTGAAAATTAGTACTGGCAACACTGTCTGAGCTGGCACCTATTAAAGTCATGATGTCGATGTCTTTATCTCCGCCCCAGCGCTTGGTGTGTTTCAATGTTATACCGAGTGACGATTCACTGCCCAAACTGAAAGCTCCTCCGAAAAGATAGCCATAGTCACTGATCAAATTCGCGTGAAAGGTCGGAAAGGTCGGATCACTGAACTGCATGTTGATGTAGTTATTGCTGAATAATCCGAAACCGAAACCTGGCATCGCAAAACCTGAACGCGCCGTTATATCGGCGGCCAATGTTTTTCCGTAAAGTGAATTGAAATCGGAAGCCGCAAATGTGGCACCTTGAAACTTTGAGCTGAAATCAATTGCATCTTTAGAAATGCCCGCCTGAGTTTCAGCAAGTATTAAGTCAAAACCTTCAACTCGCGCTAGCGCCGCCGGATTATAAAATAAGGCCGATGCCCCTCGAACATGTGAAACACAGGTTCCGCCCATGGCCAGGCAGCGCGCCTGTAAGCCCGGCTGATAAAGCTCACCAGCTAAAATATTCAAGCCATTGAAAAAAATAAATATAAAAATAATTAATTTCACGGACAGGCCGCCGGTATCAGCAAAGGGTTAGATCCGTCGGCCGTACCTACGCCGTAATCAACGGTGTTCATTAGGTCTCGCATCGTGTCTCGCATCTGAGGGGTAATCTGCGCGGGATCGGTGTTCGTACAGGCAGCTCCGGCCAATGCCGTACAAGCTGCAATCGTATCTGAAATTGTGGTCGAAGAGGCGTTACCGATTTGCGAGGAAACGGCAGCGAAATTAAGCGACATATAAGCGTAACCTAAAATAATATTATCCATCTGCGCATCTGTAAGCGTGCATGAGATATTTACTGCGTCCTGAGAACCGTCGCCATTCACCGGCGCATCATCTGTATATTGTCGAGTGGCCGAACCCATCAACACCATACCAACAATGGCAGCAAATGAGTTCTGGCTCGTCGTTCTCTGAGAAAAAGTGCCGATCAAATCAAGAGTTTGCAGCGCTGTAAGACATGAAGCCGGAGTCACCGTTATGCCGACGAACGGAGACGAGACAAGAACAAATGTACTTCCCGAAACAGATTGAGACAACCTAGTGACGTAATCTATAAAATTAAGTCCGCATTTACCGGCATAGCCGCTTGCAAGAATTTCACGTGCCTTTACGGTTACCCGACCAGATGAACTGACTTTTTGTGTGATGATCGTAATTGCATTGTCATAGTTCTGGGCATTCACCGCAGCCTGAGCCTCAAACAAAAGCGAATCATCAGAATTTTTACCGGCTAGTTCGCTGAAAATATTCAGACTGCAGCTTTGAAAAAAAACTAAAATGGCGATCAAAACTGCTGTTGCTTTCACTTAGCCTCTTCTAGTTAAAACCTAATCGTAAACTTTGTACTGATACGCCGGTCTTCTCGCGGTGCGGCCTCAGTTCCTATTTCTTCCCCGTAAGAACTGAGCTGCCAAAGCATATATTCAGTTGCGACCTCGATACCTGCCGTTGCATACCTTTGATTGTAACCCAGTCTGAAGAAAAAATTATCACGAGAGTTGAATTCGATTCCTAAATGCATTCTCTTAGCGGAGTCCGTGTCATTTCGGGAGTTGGTAATATCACTGTATTCTAAAGTCCACACACTTCTGACCATATTTGAATGAATCGGAAATAGTGCTAGGGCCACATCGACGCTTTGCTTTACCGTTGCAGGACGGGTTGCGGTTCGCATTCTGAAGCCGTCTTTCTTATCAAATGCAGAATCGCCTACATCATGAACCACCACGCCTAAAGTAGGGATGTAGTCCCATGGCGCCTGAATCAACAATCCTCCGTCAAAGGCAACCGCTGAACCTTCAGAGCCAATGGTCTGAAGGTCGGTCGGGCCTGTGACCGACAATGCTGAATTCTGCACTTCAATTCGATTGATAAACTTTGCACTGGCTCCGATTTTAATACGGCCATCAAATAATCTTAAGCTGGTTCCGAACACAGCACCTGTATCATTCAAATACTTGGTATCCATCACCGTCGGATCAACAGAAGAAATTTCAGCACTGATTTCATTCTTGTAGAAAAAACCAAAACCCACATTACGGCGGACGATGATCGGTGAAAGCTGTTGTTTGGTACGATAATACGTATTGTTTTTTGTGGCCAGCGAATCCATTACGCTTTTTATATCAATTGCCGATGCAGTGATATTACCGGTGCCTTCAAATTCGGGGTCCAATATAGTTCCGTATAAATCACGAATACTTCCAAGATTTGCCGGATTACGGTAAAGCGAGGTGTCGTCACTGGTTACCGCAATTGAGGCCCCGCCCATTCCCAGTGATCTTGTATTGTTGTAAAGCTCGATCCATTCATTATTTGCATACGTGATTTGTGCCACAGAAACTAGGCAGAAAAAAAGTAATATTCGTATGCAAAAATAATTAATTCTCATACATACTTATCGGCTTTTTTCAAAAATCACTTGAGCCAAGTTGAGACAAACCAACCCTTGGTCTGGAGTCTGACGAATGAATATAGGTAAGTTTCTTGTCTATAAAACCGATTAAGCTCAAAATAATCGAATGGACTTTAATGCGGGCGAAATAATATTTAAACAGGACCAATTGGGCGAACACGCGTACTTAATCGAAACTGGTAATGTCGAAATATATTACACCCATAAAAACGGAATCGAAACCCAGCTGGCGGTTATCGGGCCGGGCGAAATATTCGGCGAGATGGCACTGATCGATTCTTCGGTTCGCTCAGCCTCTACCCGCGCTACAAACACCTGTAAATTATTTGTTATAAATAAAGAGCAACTTATGGATCGATTGGGCTCTTCAGATCTGACCGTGCAGTTGGTTGTTAAAATGTTACTGACTCGTTTGCGACAGAATAACAAAATTAAAACCGGCGACAATCTAGATGTGATCCATGCCAGTGCACACTCTGAGATTGTGCTCGACCGAATTAAACTTGAAAGCCAAATCCGCGAGGCCCATCAGAAAAATGAATTCGTCATGTTTCATCAGCCGATCATTGATTTGAAAACGTCTGAGATCTGCGGCAGTGAAGCCTTGATTCGCTGGAGGAGTCCTGAAAAAGGTTTAGTTTCACCCGGCATATTCATCGACTTACTTGAAAATTCTGCGCTGATAATACCAGTAGGTTTCTGGATTATCGAAGAGTGTTTCCGCCAATCAAAATTGATCAACGAAAAAAGCAACGGTAAGAAATTTTCAATGAGTATCAATATATCGGCCCGCCAGCTGTCAAATTCGGGATTTATAGACACACTTAAAAGCCTCATCGCCAAACACGAAATTAATCCTAAAAATTTCAAACTCGAAGTTACAGAGCGAGTGTTTGTAGAAGGTGGTTCTGTCATTGACTTTTTAAACAAATGCCACGGTCTCGGTTTCGAAATTTCTCTCGACGATTTCGGAACAGGCTTTTCAAGCCTTCAATATCTTTCACGCATGCCAATTGATTTCATTAAGATTGATCGTTCTTTTGTAATGAATATTCTCGCCGACGAAAAAACAAAGGCCATCGTCAGTTCAATTATTTATCTTTCAAAAAAATTGAACATGCAGGTGATTGCCGAAGGCATTGAAACGGCGGCGGAATCGCAGATGATGATCGAATTGGGCGCCAATTTTGCACAAGGCTATCTTTATTCAAAGCCCGTTGAACTCAGCCGCTTACTTGAAATGTTATAAAGTTTTAATCAGTCTTTTCAATTGGCTACCGAGATCGAAAATATCACCGGAATTATCCACGCAGTGATCTGCCATTCTGACCTTATCGATCATCGGCAATTGGTTTTTGATTCTTAGAAAGGCCTCTTCCGCGCTCAAACCACTACGTTCAGTTAGTCGTTGAAGTTGTGTCTGATTATTACACCAAATTAAAACCGTCGAGTGAAAATCATGCTTCAGATTCTTTTCAAACAGAAGTGGAACATCATAAAAGCAGAGCGGCACAGCGTCTATTTCGAACTTTTTCTTTTGTAACTGAACCTGTTCTTTAATTAACGGATGCAAGATGGCCTCAAGAGAAGCTCGCGCTTTTTCCTCGGTGAAAATCAAATGCGCCAGTTTTTTGCGGTTCAGCGACTTATTCTCATTTATGAACTCTTTACCGAATTGAGACAAAATTTCAACGTAACCGGCTTCACCGACTTCAGTCAGCTTGTGCGAGATCTGGTCGGCGTCTACAACCGGAATACCCAGACCTTCGATCAGCTTTTTCGCCGTCGACTTGCCAGTTGCAATACCTCCGGTCAGTCCAGTCCATTTCATTGAGAACTCCTTCAAGAATCTTCGTTTAAAAGCCGATAATTTGCAAGTAGGAGTAATTCCAAGTCAATGTCACAAAACTATGAACAGTTCGGAAAATATCTACTTCTCGAAAAAGTCGCCGCCGGCGGAATGGCCGAGATATATCTAGCACGCTCTGGTGCTGCGAATGGATTAAACAAGTTTTTTGCCATCAAAAGAATTCTGCCCCAGTACTCCACGAACGATGAATTCGTAGCTATGTTCAAAGAAGAAGCCAAAGTTGCCATCAATTTGAATCACAATAACGTTGTTTCAATTTACGATTTCGGAGTAGAAGCCAGCCAGTTCTTTTTGGTTATGGATTATGTCGAAGGCCGTAACTTGCGCCAGATAATCAATGAACTGAAAAAAACCAATAAGAGTTTTACAATCGATCAGGCGCTTTACTTAATTAAAGAAACCGCAGCGGGCCTTGATCACGCTCATCGCTGTACCGATTCAACCACTGGACGTCCGCTGAACATCACTCATCGCGACATGAGTCCTCAGAACATCATGGTCTCCTTCGAGGGCGAAGTAAAAGTGATCGACTTCGGTATTGCAAAGGCCGAAACCGACGGCGAACAGACAAAAGCAGGAACATTAAAAGGTAAATTCAGTTACATGAGTCCTGAACAGGCCGAAGGCCAGCCCATCGATCCACGAACTGACGTATTCGCGTTAGGCATAGTTCTATGGGAACTTTTGGCCAATGACCGACTTTTTACCGGCAGTAACGAGGCTGCAATTCTGAGAAAAGTCAGAGATTGCCAGATTCCACCGATCCGAAAAATAAATCCAACCGTTCCCCAAGAACTTGAACGCATAGTTATGAAGGCCCTTGCAAAAGACCGCAACGTCCGCTATCAGACTGCAGCCAATTTTCATCGTGATCTCAATCGTTTTTTAAACACACAATATCCGGAGTTCTCTCCGCAGGATTTCAGCATTTTTGTCAGAGAGTGCTTTAAGACGGCCTATCAGGACGGCCGCGAAAAGTTAATCGGCTATTCAAAAGCAAAAGTGTCTGAAAACGAAACGACCCAACCTCGATCGCCAAAAGTAACCATTGCTGAAACTGCACCACCGACACCCGACAAAATGGCCTTTGCCCCAGCCGTACCAGAGCCCCTGCCACCAGAAAGCAACATCGATGAGCCGCGACTAGAGCCCAACGGATTTAGTTCTGAAGAGCCCGTGGCCAAAATAAATCTTGATGGATTGCGTTCGGCGGCTTCGGGTTACAATTCGATTAAGGGTAATCCGAATCTGAATTCAATGTACAGCCGTGCATCGAGTTCAAATACTTCGGTGACCGGAATTTTAAATCAAACACAGAAATCAAACTACAAAAAATCCAGATCAGGCGACGGACTTGAGGTTATAGTAAAATTAGCCCTCGTCGCGGGATTAGCCTACGGCGGCTGGTGGGGATATAAAAACTATTACACGTCTTTACCCGTTAAGCCGAATACGACAGTGACAGTAAAACCGAAAGATCCTAAAAACACCGGAGTAATCAACTCGGCCTCGACCGCACCAGTCGAAGTAAAAGTTTCTGTTAATAGTAATCCAGATAATGCTGATATTTTCGTGAATGGCACCGATTCGGGCATTAAAACTCCGGCCGTTATGAGTTTTCTTGCCAACAAAGAAATCGAAATTGTAATCAGAAAAAATGGCTATCTCGAATACAAAATCACCAGAACTTTTAACGAAGTTTCTCAGGTTATTGCAACCATGCAAGCCAGTCTTTCGACCGCCTACTTGAATATCCGAGTTACCGACGGAAACTCTTTCACTAAGATTTCAATCAACGGAAAAGAACTCCTCGAAAAGCCACCTATTCTTAAGTACCCTATTGTCGCTCTTAAAGACACCGTCATCACAGCGTACAATCCGATTTCAAAATTAAAAGATGAAAAAACCGTCACTGTCAGTACTGGAGAAGCCATGGATGTACAACTGACTCTCGATAAGCATCCGAATCAAAAATGACAATCGGAAAATGGATCATCGAAGCAGAAAAGCGCGGTACTCAACCGGCGGTTCAGTACAAATTGAAAGACCAGTGGCAAAATTTAAACTGGTCCGAATTCACAAATAAAATTATCGCAACCCACCTTTTTCTTAAATCTCAAGGCATAAAAAAAGGCGATCATATCGGTCTGATGGCAGCGACGAGCTGGCAATGGGCCACTCTCGACCAGGCCCTATTGGGCTCGGGCTCAGTTGTAGTTCCGATGTATCCTAATCTTAGCGACGACGACCTGACATTCATTATCAATCATTCAGAAATCACGTCTCTGATAATCGACACCGATCAACTCAAATCGCAGATTGAGCGCATTCGACCCGGATTTACCCGCGAAGTAAAGTTACTCACGTTTTCCGAAATCAGTTTTGATTCAGAAATCAATCAAGACCAGAAAAATAAATTCTTCGGACTTTGTAAAAAACTTGACGCTAAATCCGTGGCCACCATTGTGTACACTTCAGGAACAACCGGTAAACCAAAAGGTGCGGTTTTGCTTCATGAAGCTATCGTTTCTGAGGTTACAGAGGGTTTTGAATTATTCGGCGTGAAACCGCAGTATAAGTCACTGACATTTCTGCCGTTTGCCCACGTCCTCGGCCGAATTGAACATTGGGGCAGTTGCTGGAACGGCCATTGTTTAGCCTATGCCGAATCGATTGAAAAAATTCAATCGAATCTAAAAGAAGTTAAACCGGACTTTCTAATTGCCGTACCGAGAATATTTGAAAAGGTTTACTCCGGAATTATGACGGAAGTAGAAACAAAGACTTACAAAGAAAAAATATTTAAGACCGCACTTGAGAGCGCACGCGAAATACTTAAATACCGAAGAACAAAAGAAACTATTCCGTGGCCGCTACTTATCAAATACGAAGCCCTCAGCAAAATTGCTTTTGCACCGATCAGAGCTGCCTTTGGCGGAAATATCAAATTTGCCATAAGCGGTGGCGCGCCGATCAGTCAGGAGCTGGTTGAGTTTTTCAACTGCTGTGGAATTCCGATTTCAGAAGGTTACGGACTCACTGAAACCTGCGCCGCTGTTACCGTAAATACCATTTCAAATAATCAGGCCGGCACCGTTGGCCGCCCGATCGGTGACGTGGAAATCAAGTTCGCAGTTGACGGTGAAATACTAATTAAAAGTAAAAAGTGCCTGGTCGAATACTACAAAAATCCGGAAGAAACAAAAAAAAGTATCGTCGATGGATTTTTTGCTACCGGTGATATCGGATTGATCACTGAACAGGGTTTTCTGAAAATTACCGACCGTAAGAAAGATCTTATCAAAACTGCCGGCGGTAAATATGTGGCTCCGCAAAAACTCGAAGGTTTACTCAAACAGGATCCCTTGATTTCTCAAGTACTAATTCATGGTGATCAGCGAAAATTTATTTCTGTTTTGGTTACTTTCGACGAACCTCAACTTAAGCAATGGGCCCGCTCACAGCAGGTGACATTTGAAAACGTCAGCGAGCTCTACCAAAACCCGATTTTGAAGTTAAGAGTTCGAAATCTGATTCAGGACGTAAACTCGAAATTGGCCAGTTTCGAAGTCGTTAAAAAATTCGAAATAGTGACCGATTCTTGGACGGTGGAAAACGGCAGCCTGACCCCTTCTCTGAAAGTAAAGCGAAAGTATCTTGAGAGCAAATATGGCGAACTTTTAGACGAAATTTACGAGTAAAAATAACACGAATTTCGATCTTTATATTAAATTTAAACCTATGACCGCATTTTAGTTGCATTGAGACTCAAAATGTAAGAAAAAGTGGCTATTGAAATAGCTTAGAGGTCATATGAAAACGCTCGTTATAGTTTATTTTGCTTTAGTTCTCGTCGTACTATCTGCCTGTCAACAATCCGGAAAAGAAGCTGTTGTCGCTGGAAATAATGCCTGTGCCACTGATCCTTTGGCTTGTGGAAGCAACGGGACTGTTAACGGATCTGCCTACCAGAATAATCAAGGCTATTCGCCATACGGAAATGGCACGACCGGTTCAGGTAATTTTGGATCTGGAAATAACGGTTCAGGCTACAACCAACCTTTCAATTATTACAACAACAATGCTTATTTATGTAACTGTCCGAATGGCACGATTCCCACTTATAACGGCTCAACTGGAATAGGCTGTGTTGCCAGAGTCAGCATGAGTTCAAAAGTGGGCTTATCAGGATTTTTCTACCTCAGTTGGGGTTCGAACCAATGGAACACGCTACCGCAGCTTTATCGCTATAATTACGGCGGCGGCAACACGTCTTGCTATAACGGCGCAGTTCAGTCTTGCACGGTCGGACAGGTTAATAACTGCCCCGGTGGTTACATTTGCCAAGTCAGCACAGCAAGTTCTACGTTGGGACTTTGCGTAGCCAGCCACAGATAACTTTCGACAGGTTTTTAGCTGCGTGATATGAATTCTTATCGGGAGAATCATATGACAAATCCGCTTTTGAACCCACTCGTATTAAAAGATCAAGCCTTGCCTTTCAATGAAATAAAGGTCGAACATTATATACCGGCGCTTAAAGAAGCCATAGCCGAAGCTAAAAACAATGTTGAGAAAATAAAGGCACAAAAAGAAACTTCCTTTGAAAACACAATCGTTGCGCTCGAACAGGCTTCGGAAAAAGTTGACCGCGTGTCCAATGTTTACTTCAATCTTTTTTCAGCCGAAGCCAACGACGCACACCAAGCTCTGGCTCAGGAAATCTCTCCGCTTCTTTCGGCCTTCGGCTCAGATGTTTCTCTTGATGAAGCCGTATTTCAGAAAATTAAATTTGTTTACGATAACCGCGAAAAACTCAATCTGAAAAATGAAGACCTTAAATTGACTGAAAAAACTTTCAAAGATTTTTCACGAAATGGTGCTTTACTGGACGCCGCTAAAAAACAGGAACTCAGAAATCTCGATCAGGAGATGTCTGTACTAAGCCCACAGTTTTCTGAAAATGTTCTTAAGGCCACAAATTCTTTTGAAATGTGGATTGACGATAGCGCTGATTTGGCCGGTCTTCCAGAAGGTGCTCGCGAAGCCGCAGCCCAGGCTGCCGAACTGAAAGGTCAGAAAAATCGTTGGCTCTTTAACTTGCAGGCGCCTTCGCTGATTCCCTTCATAACTTATTCTGATAAGCGCGAATTACGTGAAAAACTCTGGAGAGCCTCGTCGTCAAAGTGTTTTGGCGGCGAATTCGACAATCAGGAAATCATTAAAAAAATTGTTACGCTCAAAGGAAAACGCGCTCAACTTCTCGGATATAAGAACTACGCCGAATATGTTCTCGAAGAAAGAATGGCAAAAAACTCTGACACTGTTTTTAATTTTTTAACGAGCCTAGCTGAACCTTCAAAAAAAGCAGCCGAACGTGATCTCAAAGAAGTTCAGGATTTTAAAAAACAGCTCGAAGGTTCTGACGAAATAAAACCTTGGGATTTTGCTTACTACTCTGAGAAACTGAAAGAGCAGAAATACGCATTCAATGAGGAAGATCTGCGACCCTATTTCAAGCTTGAAAATGTTATTGAAGGTGTTTTTGAACATTCGAGAAAACTTTTCGGCCTGACTTTTAAATTAAATACCGAAATTCCGGTCTATCACGCCGATGTAAAAACCTACGACGTCTTCAGTGAAAAAAATAATGAGTATGTCGGATTATTTTATATGGACTTTTTTCCGCGTGAAACTAAAAAGGGCGGAGCGTGGATGACAAACTATCGCGAACAGGGGC
This sequence comes from Pseudobdellovibrio sp., assembly GCA_043769795.1. Lineage (GTDB taxonomy): Bacteria > Bdellovibrionota > Bdellovibrionia > Bdellovibrionales > Bdellovibrionaceae > Pseudobdellovibrio. The sequence goes on from JAYVIY010000352.1 coordinate 34,869, forward strand.
TTTGGTCGCAACAAGTGCGCCGTCCTCATGTGAGTATTGTCTGCAACTTCACAAAACCCACTCCGACTAAACCTTCGCTGCTATCTTATGATGAAGTGCGCACGCTCTTTCATGAGTTCGGACATGCCTTGCACGGTTTACTCTCACAATGTAAGTATCGAAGCTTAGCCGGCACGAATGTTTACTGGGATTTTGTTGAATTGCCATCACAGATTATGGAAAACTGGACTGAAGAAAAAGAAGGTCTAGATCTATTTGCGCGGCATTATCAAACGAACGAGTTGATCCCGGCTGAAATGGTAATGAAAATTAAAAAAGCGTCGTTGTTTCAGAGCGGTTGGATGAGCCTGCGGCAAGTGACCTTTGCTTACCTCGATATGAAATGGTATACCACCGACTCTGCAAAAATTTCAGATGTAGATCAGTTTGAAACTGATTCGACAGCATTGACTCGCCTGCTACCTAAAGAAGCCGGAACCAATATGTCGTGCAGCTTCGGTCATATTTTCGGCGGAGGCTATGCTGCCGGTTATTACTCGTACAAGTGGGCTGAAGTTTTAGATGCGGATGCATTTGAATACTTCAAAGAAAAGGGTCTTTACAATACTGAAGTAGCAACCAAATTTAAGAACAGTATTCTGAGTCGCGGGGGCACCGCCCACCCGATGGATCTGTATAAAGAATTCAGAGGACGCGAACCAGATCCTAAGTCATTATTAAAACGCAGCGGATTGCTATGAAAGAAAAAAAACTCACTCTGAAGTCGAGCAAAAAAATTGCTATCGTTTACAGACTGCATTCGGTTGAAGCCGTTAAAATCGCAAAAAAATTGGCGACCAAGCTAAAAACCAAGCGCTATAAGGTCTATACCGGACCTGAACAAAAGCAGATCGCCGGTACCGACATTCTAGTGAGTTCAAATGAGCTGAAAGAAATGAGTTTAATTATCGTCCTTGGCGGTGATGGAACTTATCTCAGGGCGGTTCGACTGTTGAAGGGCCATTCGGTGCCTATACTCGGATTCAATATGGGTTTTCTTGGCTTTTTAACTGCCCACTCAGTTGATGATGTTTTCACAGCAGTTGACGACACTCTGAAAAACAAAATGGTGCTTCATACCCGAAGTCGATTACTGGTTACGGTGAAGTTGAATTCCGGTAAGCGAGTTGTCTACAACGCTTTAAATGACGTCGTCATCGAGCGCGGATCTTTTTCGCAATTGATCAGCACGGCGGTGCATTTCGATAATTCGTTAGTAAATCAAATTAAGGCCGATGGTATTATTATTTCATCACCGACTGGTTCTACCGCTTATAACCTGGCGGCCGGCGGTCCGATATTACACCCAGACGTCAATGCTATAGTTGTTACACCGGTAGCGCCACACTCGCTGACAACCCGTCCGCTTATTTTTCCCGATAATAAAAAACTGGTTTTGCGGCTTGATAAAAATACAAGTCTGGCCCATTTGATCATTGACGGACAAAAAGTGGTCGAACTTTCGAGCGACGACGAAGTCACTGTTACCCGCGATAAAACCGACCATCAGATGATTCGCAAACCACACCATAATTTTTTCGAACTGTTAAAAGAAAAACTTAATTTCGGAGACCGCTATGTTGCAGGAACTTAAAGTTTCACAATTTGCCATAATCGATAACTTGCATATTGAATTTCAGAGCGGACTGAACATTATTTCAGGAGAAACCGGCTCCGGAAAATCGGTACTTTTGAAAAGCCTTGCGCTGTTAATGGGCGAAAAGGCTTCCGGTGATATCATCCGTACCGGCGCCCAACAAGCGACAGTTGAAGGCTCGTTCGACCTGAGAAAGCGTAAAGATATTAAAGCAGCACTCGACGCCATCGGCATAGAGACATCTGATAACGTTCTTATTGTAAAGAGAGTCATCGCCCAGTCAGACAAGTCGAAAATCTATCTCAATGGCAGCCTCAGTACTGTGGGGCAGCTCCGCGAAATCGTTTCGCCAATGCTTGAAGTTGCCGGACACAATGCTCCGTTAATCGAAATGACCGGACAGCACGACAACCGAAATTTACTTTCAAAGTCTTATCACCTCGATCTCCTTGATCAATATGCCGGTCATTTTGATAAGAGATTTCAGTACGAGCAGAAATACACTCAGCTCAATCAACTAAAAAATCAAATTTCATTATTTGAAAAGCAGACCCAGGAAAAATCTCAGCGGCTTGATTTTCTGAAGTTTCAACTCAGCGAACTTGAAAAATTGAATTTAAATGTAGAGACCGATCTCAAGCTCGAAGATGAAATCAAAGTTATGAAGAGTTCACACAAGGTACTTAAGTTTGTGGATGAATGTGATGATCTATTGTTCGGCGATTCAAATTCAGTTATTTCGCGACTGAAATCGATCCAGAAAAAATCTAGCGAGATCGCCGGATTGAGTGAGAATTTCACAGCAAAAATTGCCGGGCTTTCACAGGCCGGCGATTTGATTGAAGATAGTTTTTTCTCCTTGAGAAAAGAACTGCAGCAAATTCAGCTTGATCCTGAAGCTCTGGAAGAAAAAGAATCCAGACTCAGTTTGATTCGTAAAATTCAGAAGAAATACGGCCCTGACTTAAATGAAATTGCCAATGTACATACTAAACTCAGATCAGAAGTCCATGAGCTCGAAAATTCAGATGCGCATCTCGATACCATTAGAAAACAGGCTTCATTGCTTGAGCTTGAACTTAAAAAAATGGCCGAAGAGCTTCATAAAACCCGTAGCGCATTTGCCACTAAGCTGACTGACGCCATCAATAAAGAGCTTCTCGATCTCAATATGAAGGGGGTCAGTTTCTTCATTCAGGCGCAAAAAACAGAACTGCTTAATCTCACCGGAAACAGCGATATTGAATATCAGTGTCAAACATCGCCCAAAGAGCCAAAGCGACCGATTTCAAAAGTGGCTTCGGGCGGAGAACTTTCACGAATTTTACTTTCGTTGAAAAAAGCGCTGGGCGAAGCAGAACTTCCTCGCACTTATTTATTCGATGAAGTTGACACGGGAGTATCAGGAAATACAGCCGAAAAAGTCGGGAAGAAGCTGAAATCAATCGCCAAAGGACAGCAGGTTATTTGCGTAACGCATCTGCCTCAGGTCGCGGCCTGCGGTGATGTTCATTTTTCTATTAATAAATCAACTTCGAAAGATTCGGTTAATATGAATGTTCATGAGTTGAAAGCGAAGTTTCGTATCGAAGAAATTGCACGACTTATATCCGGCGAAAAAATTACCAAGACTTCTATTGCACATGCCGAGCAACTCCTAAGCGAAAGTCTGGGCTAGCATTGCGATCTTTTTAAGGCTCCCTCATAATTGAAGAGTGTATCCTCTAAATTATCAAGGAGTCTGAAATGATCAATCAT
>JAYVIY010000353.1:0-2900 GCA_043769795.1 Pseudobdellovibrio sp.
TCGAACATCAATTGTTCTTCGAGCAAATGTTCTTTAGTACGGTCCCAGTTAATGCCATACATCGAAATCGGTTTGCCGATTTCATCACGTTTTACAAAACCCCGCGCCCCGATATAGCGAAACTCACCGGTTCGGGTTTTAATTTTAAAAGTCGTAACGAAGTCTTTCTTTCCGGCCAAGGCATCGTTAAGTTCTGAAACAACCTGATCCTTGGATTCGACCGAAATCATATTTTCCCAGGCTTCGTAATTTCCATCAAACTTTCCGGGATCTATATCGTATAACCGGTACATACTTTTGTCCCATTGCAGTTCATTAGTTTGCGGAAACAACTTCCAGACACCCAGTTGTAAAGCATCAATGATAAAACTATTCTCATTGCGGAGTAGCACTCGCTCAGTTATATCCTGAATGGTACCGACAATTCGAACGGAATGAGTATCTGTTGTTTCGATCCGACCCATAATTCGAGTAGAAACTTCGCTACCGCCAGCCGAAATTATCACAAGCTCTTCATCCCAGGCCGTAGAATGCTCAAGGCACTCCTTTATATTATTTAAAAATTTAAATCTGTTTTCACCGACTTTGAAAAAATTGCCCATGGAAATTAAGTCAGGTACAAATAGAGCTGAAACTCCGAAAATTTCGCAAGTGACTTTTGACCACGTCAAAATCTGAGTTGTCGGATCATATTCCCAACCCCCTAACTTTGCGATGGCACCGGTATTTTCAAGCTGCTGAGTACGTTCTTTAACCAACTCGTTCGCTCTGTGTTTTTCTGACTGAATATAAGAAACAAACGAACCCAAAAGCAAGGTCAGAAGAATCGCTACCGTTCCGGCCCAGTAAGAAGTTGAGCTTTTTAAAACCTGTTGGCTTACCACCGGCTTTGCATAAAAAACGTATTTGTTGTTTGACATAGAAAAATCGGAAACCACTTCATTTTTTGTCGAGGTCATGTCGAAATCAGCAGACTTGGCCAGAGTGATGCCGGTCGCCAATTCTTTAATTGAATAACTGATTTGACTGTAGTCTTTAGAATTCATCGAAGCGGCAAAAAAGTCTTGCGCACGAATGGGAGAATAGATCCACCCGACCACTCTGGCTCTGCGTTCAGCAATTGTGGTCGGCACAACTCCTTGAGAATAAATTGGATAGAACAAAAGCAAACCCAGGGCATTATTAGGGTCTTGAACTAAAGCCACACTGCTGCTGATGGCCATTACACCGGAATCGGTGGCCTGGTCGACAACCTGCTTGCGATGCGCTTCAGAGGCCATATTCAGACCCAATGCAGACTTATTCGGAATTTCGGGCTCGATATAAGTAATGATGTAGGCCTCATTTTTACTGGACTCACCGATATTACGCAATGTCAGCGGAGTTTCATAATCGCGACGGCGTTTTTTTAAAAAAGAACTCATCTCAGTCAGCGGAACCCGAAACACGGCACCGGCACCGAGAAGGCCCCCTCCACTTTTGGTCAAATAAAGTTGGTCGACGAAACTTTTCCATTCTGATTTCTCAACCATTTTACTGGCTGCGAAAAGTCCCACGCCGCTTCTGAGAATAATGGCATTTGATTCCATTTTATTTTGAATAGTTTTGATGGCTGCCGTCGTGAGTTCACGGAATGAATCTGCATTCTTTTTGTTTTCGGCTGAAAAAATCAGATAAAAAATCATCGTAGATATTATCCAACCGGCTAACAGTGCCACCGCAGTGATTCGTAGTGAACCTTCTCGTTTAAAATCAGAAACCAGCAGACTGGCCGTCGAAATTCCAATAAGCAGGAGCTGGATCTGAAAGAGAAAGGGCATAGCAATTTCAAAACTCGAGCCAAAACGAGTCGAAAGCAGGGCCATAGCCGCTACAAAAACCACAATGAATTTTGAATTTCGATCACTCAAAACCCCGACGGCAAGTAAAAGCAGCGGAAAAAGTAAAAATAGAAATACCGCTCCACCAGAGCTGAAAAATAAAAACCCACAGAGTGCGATGGACGTAACAAATATAAACAAAAATTTAAGTCCTTCTCGTACCGAAAAGATTTTCTTGTTCAAAAATACAACTAGCAGGTAGGGAACAAGTATAATTCCGCCCAAATAGTTTCCGGCAAACCAGGTGATCCAATTTTCCTGAAAAAACTTCCAGTCAATAGCTCCGGAAATACAAAGACAAAAGACCCCAATAGACGCCGAAACCCAAGCTCCCGCAAAATTTCCCAAAATCAGCGCGAATGAATTATTGTGCGCACCAAGTTTATTTTTAAGAACCGTATTGACAAGTTTCGTGGTGACTGTCGCCCCAATCACCGCCTCGAGTACATTGGCCGCGGTCACTCCGAAAATAACTAACCCGCTGCCGCCGGTCATCACATTTGCAAGAAGCGCCCCGAGGGCCACAGCCGGCCAATAGGAAAACCCGAAAATCATCATCGCCGAAATACCTATGCCAGTGGCGGGCCATATGATTGAAACCTGAGTATCCGTTGAAAAATAAAGACCAATTCTTGAAGCAATGAAATAAGAAAGTATAACAAAAAAGAAGGCGGCAATTCTTCTTCTATTGGTTTTAAGACTGAGTCTAAATGTATTGAATTTCCGAGTATTTATCACTGGGTATTTGTTTTTCCTTAAACCCGAACTATATTGTTCTTTTAAAAAACTCCCAAGCCTATATTGCAAGGTTGCCGCAGCGAACAATTGTTCCAATTTTAACAACGACCGCCAGTAACTGATAAACGCCTTTTGAGTTCAGGATTCTGGACAGTTTGAGGTTCGCGAGCTATAAAGTTCAAATGAAAAATATTTTTAGCCTCTTCGTAATTACAGTTTTTGGGTCTTTAAATTCTCTGGCTTATGACGGTTTTCACTGTATTCCTTCGTTACGACAGACTC
>JAYVIY010000354.1:0-2893 GCA_043769795.1 Pseudobdellovibrio sp.
CTTCGATGAAAAAATGGTTTCACGAAGACTGGAACGGTAAAAATTTAACTTTCTTAAAGCTTGATTTACAAGAGGTCGAATACTGGGGTGCCTTGCACAGCCGTGCCTTTAAAATAATCGATTTCGTAAAAACCATTGCCGGAGATGAAGACGCACCGAGCATGACATACGAAAAAGTGGATCTTACGCAATGAAATGATTAAGTTTTGCTCAGCAAAAAATTTATTATTCGATTTGAAGAATTCTTCAAATCATTCACGCAAATAAAACAAATTCAAAATGTACTTTTCTAGGACGAAACTGAGAACATTTATTCAGAATGTTCTCAAAAAAAATTTATAGAGGGGAATATGAGAAACGAAAAGAAAAATGAAAAACTGGTGGTTGTTGATGACGATGTTATTTTCTGTGAATTGTTAACGGCGTATTTCAGGCCAAAAGGTTATGAGATAGATACGTTTCCCGATGCAGAAACGGCGTTGGTCGAAGCCAAAAATAAAAATACCAAATGGGACATTCTCATTTCCGATCTGCAACTTCCGGGCATGTCCGGAATTAAATTTGTTGAAGCCTTAAAGGAAATCCGCCCGGAACTTCCGATTATCTTTATAACCGCAACCAGTTCGGTAGAAACCGCAATGGAAACCATTCATAATGGAGCCTGTGACTTCATTATTAAACCGATTCACCTGCCTCAGTTACTGATTTCTGTTGAGCGGGCGCTGCATATTTCGAAACTCAATCGCAACATTTCGGAACTGCGCCACCATATAAAAAATAAGGACAGTCGGCATTCTGAGTTTATTATTGGTCGAAGTCCGAGTCTTTTGGCGGCGCTGGACGTGGCAAAAAAAGTAGCTACAAGCAATGCGAATATTTTTATTTCCGGTGAAAGCGGATCGGGCAAAGAAGTATTTGCCAGATATATTCATGCGGAAAGCAGCCGTTCAAAAGGTCCGTTTGTTGCCATCAATTGCTCAGCTATTCCGGAAAACCTTCTTGAATCTGAACTTTTCGGTCATGCTAAGGGCGCATTCACTGGAGCTATCGATAAAAAGGCCGGCCTTTTTGAAGAGGCCGAGAACGGAACTCTGTTTCTCGATGAAATTGGTGATTTGAGCCTAATATTGCAGGCTAAATTACTTCGGGTTCTTCAGGAGCGAAAGATAAAGCGTGTCGGAGAGAATGAGTTACGCCCGATCAATGCAAGAATTATTTCAGCCACCCACAAAATCCTGTCTGCTGAAGTTCTCGAGAATCGTTTTCGCGAGGATCTCTTTTTTAGATTAAATGTCATCCCGATCAACATCCCGAATCTAAAATCGCGATCTGAAGACATTCTGCCGTTAGCTGAACATTTTTTGAAGAAATACGCATTGGTTAACGGCTGCCGTGCTACTGACTTTTCACGGGAAGCCAAAAAATTTCTTCTCGAAAACCCTTGGAAGGGCAATGTGCGTGAGCTAGAGAATGCGGTAGAAAGAGCGGTTGTAATGTGTACGACGCCGATCATTGAACTCAATGATTTTCTTGTTGCAAATTCTGATGGAGGTTTAGAAGCTCAAAGTTTCGCTGCCGCTGATGCTGAAGTCGATTATGAATCAAAAGATGTTTTTGCCATTAAAATGCAGAATGCTTTACCCGAATTGCAGGATGTTATTCAGCGTTACATCGAATTTGCCGTGCATCGTAATGGGGGCGCAAAAGATCGAACGGCAAAAGAAATCGGGATAGACCGAAAAACACTTTACAAAAAAATTAAAAACTCAGAACAACTTGTTCTGTGATCAATAAACGATAAAAGTTTCGCGCCGCAGATGTTCTGCGGCGGTACTGATTTCCGTACGTCCGGTAATGACGTTTGTAATTTCAATTGACTGCAGAATCAGCGAAGTTCTTTCGAAACTGTTACGCTGTAACATCTCCTGAATGAGCTGAACTTCGATGTTGCTGTAGGTCGGTGACAAGAGTTCGTTAAAAAGTTGAGCCCGTAGTTTAAGGTTAATGACCTCATTAATCTTTAGCTTTCCATTCAGCTCGGATCTTAAGTTATCTAGGCTGGTTTTTTGTTGAATACTGAATCGGCTATCAAGAATTGTTTCATCGATTACTTTGTCGAGGTCACTTTCAGTACTAATTTTGATTGGCTCCGGTTGTTGAACTGATTGATGCGGCGGTATTTTTGTTTCGCGTAACCCGTTCTGAATGCAACCAGTTAACAGCAAAATACACAGATAACTAAATGTTGATTTCATAAATTGCCCTCCTTTATTCAAGTTAGGCGTATGCTTTGTATTTTCAGTGCTGGCGATTTGAAGATTTGCTCAAAGTTTTAATCTAAAAGGACAGGATAACCTGAAGTGTCAGCCCAGCTTGCCCCGTAAAATTTCGGCCCGAGTTGAAATCGAGATGAGGGGTTAACTGAGTATCTAATATCTTCCTTATTAAACTATGGCCCCAACTAGCCGACAGACTATAAGCATCCAAATGATAATTTTCGCGGTTATTTGAAAACAAATAGAAATTGTAGGTCAATGCGTCGTTCAGAGTTACCGCATGTCCGATGGATATGCCGTTGGTCACCGAGAGCCGGTTCAATTTTTCTTCGTAAGTGGCTTCGTTAATCAAATTCAGTGAAAATAAACTTGAAGTTAAAAGGTTGAAATTCAGCGCCTGAAAAACTCCGGTGCCTTTTGTTGCGCTTGCGAAAAACTCAAGCTTCGGCACGACTTTAAAAGTTTTAAAATCAGCTACCGATTCAAAGGCTAATGATTGCGATACATTAAGCGGATCCTGCAATTCAATGCGGGGCTGAAATAAGGTTCTTACTTTACCGAATTTCGAGAACAGCCCAATCGTGGCTCCGTAATTTCTTTGGCGAGGTGTCTGACGC
>JAYVIY010000355.1:0-2889 GCA_043769795.1 Pseudobdellovibrio sp.
CAGTCTCCAACACTTATCATGGCCGGCGATCGCGACATGTTAACGCCAACCTCTTATCAGCGCGAGATGCACGACTTAATAGCCGGCTCAGAGTTTTTATTAATTCCTTACGGCTCACACTGCAGCCAGCTTGATTTTCCGGAATATGTAAATCTTCGACTAGAATCCTTTTTAGAGAAGACTACAAATAAAAAAACCACTAACTCGTAGTGGTTTTTTTATTTTAATTTCTTTCTGAATTATTATCTGTGAGCAACTTTGGTAATTTTCCAACCGCTTTTCTCAACTGAACCATCTGACTTAAATTGTAGTTTTACAGAATCGCCGGTGATAACTGCAGAAAAAGAGTCGTCGTTATTGCCGCTTAATGTCTGCAAGACCACGCCTTTTGAGTCTATCAACTGAAGCGTGTCGTAGTTGGCTTCGGTGTCGAATTTTTCAAAATAGAGAGCAAATTCCTTTACACCATCAAATTTAAGATCCATCACGATATTTGTATTCTTTAAATAGGGGCTCGGAGAAGCAATTGCCGTATCTAATACTTTACCTTGCCAGTTAGCTGGGTCATTAATATCGGGCTCCGGAGTTTTGTTTGTTATCGCCAAGTAGGCATTAACAAGTCCGCCTGTTTTGGTTTTTCCTTTTAGGCCTGCGATCGGTCGAGCCGTTTGTAAAAGTCTTTGCTTCAGTTCAATTGCTGTCAAGTTTGGTTCGTTTGACCAAACTAAAGCTGCAACTCCAGAAACGTGAGGTGTTGCCATTGAGGTTCCCGACCATGAGTCATATGCTCCGCCGGTTGAAGAATAGATGTTTACGCCCGGAGCGCCAAGATGAACTGTTCTTTTTCCGTAATTTGAAAAACTCGCTTTTGCACCTTGGTTATCAATAGCCGCTACAGAAATTATGTTCGGAACATCATAAGATGCAGGGTAAGACGGATTTGTGTCGTTGTTGTTCGAATCATTACCTGCCGCCGCCAAGAACAGAGCTCCCGCTTCGTTAGAACGCTTAATTGAATCAAAAAGTGTCTGTGAAAATCCACCACCACCCCAAGAGTTGCTCATTACTTTCGCGCCCATTTTTGTCGCGTAATCAATTGCCTTAAGTGCATTCTCTAAAGATCCAGATCCATTAGCATCTAAGAACTTAACAGCCATGATTTTTACGTTCCAATTGACTCCAACGATGCCCTTACCATCGTTACCTTTGGCGCCGATAGTTCCCGAACAGTGTGATCCGTGGCCTTGGTCGTCCATTGCATTGCCGTTTCCGGTAATTGCATTGAATCCGTGAATATCATCAATTACGCCATTGTTGTCGTCATCAACTCCGGGCTGACCGTTTAACTCAACTTCATTTGTCCAAAGATTGTCTTTTAAGTCAGGGTGGTTAAAATCAACACCGGTATCAATAACTGCAACAACCATTTTGTCTGAACCGGTTGTAATATCCCAGGCTTGTTCTACGCCAACATCTACGCCGACAACTCCAACTTTTCCAGATGAATCTTTTTGTCCGATGTTTTTCAATCCCCAAAGCTGACCCATCATCGGGTCGTCTGAAACTCGGCTAGCTTTATAAATGTAATTTGGTTCTGCAATATCAACTAATGGATTTTGCGCAAGAGCCTTAACGCCTGAATCGATCGACTCAAACATCGCGCGCTTTACAACGACTATATTCTGAGAAGGAATTGTTGATTTTATGAAAGCACCCAGCGAAGCCGAAAGCGCTCCTCTGTTCATTTCCAACATGTTCGGCTTTAAACGAACAATGTATTCACCCGGAACTGCATCGGGCTGTTTAGTGTTTGAATTTGCCGTGATTGAAACAACGAGTGTTACAAAAACTAAAAATTGCTGAACTCTTCCTTTGAGCATCATAGAAATCTCCTTCCGTGAGATAATAGCTATTTATTGGTTTAAAAATCCTACCAATGCCCAGTCGGGCCTAGCATGTTTATTTAGGGTTCCACTTTGAAACTAGACCATTGTCGGGCTAGTTCTTTTGGGGCCGTTCTGTAAAAGGTCTTTCTACATATATATAGAGAGGAATTGAAAACAGTGTTGTTAACACGGTCGCTAACAAAAAGATCAGCAAGCCCTGCCCAAAGCCAATTTGCATAATCTCTTTTGTGTTTGTAGTTCCAAAAACAGCCACCGCGGCGATTGCAATAAATGGAAAATGAAATAAATAAATCGGAAAAGAGAGTTTTGAAATCGGCTGCCAAGCTCTCCATTTTAAAATTTTCGAAACCCATGAAAATGCTGGGCTCGCGTAGGAGCAACCAAGAAGTAAAATAGCTACACCTATTGAAAAAAATTGCCGCGAAGTCATTAAATAAAAAAAGTTTAATTTTGCTGAAAAAGGTGAATAGAACCAAGATTCAGGATGGTACACCGGGGTTAACAGCGGAACCGCAATAAACACTCCGGCAAGAGCTAAAAGGATAAAGCTTTGGGCTCTGTTTTTAAAAAGCTGGCCAAGCGTTTCTGGGTATCTAGTCTTCAGATAGGCGAGCAGTAGACCCGCAACGAAGGGCCCAAATCTAGTCAGGTCAGCCTCATAAAAATAGGTTCCCATCAAGTTTGAAAACTCGCCCTTGTCTGTCGCCAAAAATAAATCTGTCAGTGGGCGAACATAAAGCTGTGGGTGAGTTACCAGGGCGGCCGCGGTAGCAACAAATGATAGTGAAAAAAGGCCGCAGAGAAGGCGGCCGGACAATTTGGCTCGCTTAAGAAACCAGAATAGTGGTGGAACAAAAATAAAATACTGCATTTCAACAGTTAAAAACCAACCCACCGGAATTATTGTTCGCTCGCCTGAAATTAGATTATTAACAAAAAAAACATTGCTGAAAAAAAATTTTCTGAAGTGCTCCCACTGAGC
>JAYVIY010000356.1:0-7773 GCA_043769795.1 Pseudobdellovibrio sp.
TCCATATTATCGTACATATCATTAAAGGCGACCTCAGGCTCAACCATCCAGAATTCAATAAGGTGCCGCCGGGTTTTTGATTTTTCTGCTCTGAAGGTGGGTCCGAAACAATAAACTTTTCCAAAAGCCCGAGCCGTGGCTTCCATATAAAGCTGTCCGGACTGCGACAAATACATTTTTTCATCGAAATACTTCGTTTCGAAAAGATTTGAAGTTCCTTCGCACGCTGCCGGAGTAAAAATCGGCGCGTCAGTTAGCGTAAATCCGCGGCCATCGAAAAAGTCTCTAATGGCCATGATGATCTCATGGCGCACTCGTAAAATAGCGTGTTGTCGTTTTGAACGGATCCAGAGATGGCGATTTTCCATTAAAAAATCCGTGCCGTGTTCTTTGGGTGTAATCGGATAATTTTCTGCTTTTCCAATGATCTCGAATTCTTTAACACCCATCTCGAAGACGTTGGCTTGTTTCGGGTGCTGTCGAATCGTTCCGGTTATACGAAGCGAACATTCTTGCGTGATCTGGTCGAAGTTCGCAAAAGTTTCGGGGCCGCAGTCAGCCGGAAAAAACACACAGGAAATTATTCCGGTGCCATCTCGGAGCTCAAGAAATTTTACTTTGCCTGAAGATCTGGTTTGATATGCCCAGCCTTTGAGTTCGATTGTTTGACCGACATGGTTTTTCAGATCACTGATGTAGATTCTCATATTTGTCCTTACCGCTTAAAAACGTAAAGGAATATCCTAACGAGACGAAGGATTTTCAACAAGAAATTAGTCTGTTTTTAGAGGGAGAACGCGTCAATAAAGTCTATGAAAATAGCACTTAATAACCCAGAATAGTTTTTAATGCAGTCAGAGCATTTTCCACATTGATAACTCCGCCGCTAGAGACCTCAAGTACGGCCAATGGATTCTTTTCAACAGACTGAACAAGCGCCTTTTTGATTTGAGCCGCAGTTGCTGCCGGACGGGCGCTCCAAAGAAGAGCCGCAGCTCCAGAAACCATTGGTGCGGCCATACTGGTTCCACTCATTGTTTCTACCTGATTGTTCGGAACGGTAGAGTAAATACCCACTCCTGGCGCAGCAACGTGAACAGTTTTTCGGCCATAATTCGAAAATCCGATCAAAAAATTGGAACTTGTTGAGGCCGCTACGTTAATTTGATTCAGAAAATTATAGGCTGACGGATAAGAGGGGGTGATATCCATGTTAATCCCGATTCCGCGAGCGTCACCATTGCCGGCGGCGGTAACCAAGAGAATTCCGCGGTTATTTAATGCCTGCAGTGTCGACTGTAAATTCGGCATATTAATGCAAGCGTCTAAACCCCAACTCATATTAACAATTTTTACTCCGCGGTCTGCGACATAATTCAAGGCAATGATTGCATCGCCGATAGACCCACCACCATCGTTGCCGATAAATTGCGCGGGTAAAACTTTCGCCTTTGGAGCAACTCCTGCAACAGGGCCCAAAGCTTGATCGGCAACGATAATTCCGCTCACGTGAGTACCGTGGCGATTTAAAAGTGGATCGTTTTTGCCGGCATTAACTTGAATACCACGCACGTCATCAATAAATCCGTTATGGTCGTCGTCGATCCCGTTGTTAGGGATTTCGCCCGCGTTAACTGCAATATTATCGGCTATCTGAGATTGTGTAATATCAACCATGCCATCGACAACACCAATCACTACATTTTCACCGCTTAAACCGGCGGCCCATAGTTCGCGGGCATGAATCTGCTGTGTTCCCCAATTGAGCGATTCGGTTACAACACTTCCATCAGCGAGAGCTTTTGCTAGCTCGTCCTGATTTGTAAGATGAATGATGATGTCATTATCAACATGTTTTATAAGTGATAAATTTTTATTTACAAAAGCAGTACGAAACTCTTCAGAACTATTTCCTGTTTCTACCGTGTAAGATCCGTCTTCCCACTGAACAACAAATCTGTTTTCGCTGGCGCCTTGACCACAGGCTGCTGAAGTCGGAAACACCGTTTCAGAAGTCTTGACTCCGCCGCAGGCGACAAAAATCAAACTTGATAAAATGAGAATTAAACAGCGACATAAGATCAAGAAAACCTCATCTGGTAAAACGCAAACTCTCATAAGTGAGACAGCTCGCACGTCTTGTTGTGGTTAGCTGATCGGGAAAGAAACCCCGAATGCGGAGTCGAGAAAACGTCTAGGTTGAAATTCTCTATGGCTTAACCGGACGTAGACTTTATAGCGTATCGATCGAAAAAAAATTTAACCGAATAGAGTGCGCTAGACCTTGATATTGTTTTCAAACAAGACTTCATTAAACAGAAAATCATCCGATAAGAATGTGACGAATAGATTTAAAGTACAGAATTCAGGGAGAAAAATGTTTAAACCAAAAACAAAATTCTTAATCGTTGATGATTTTTCTAACATGAGAAAAATCATCAAAAAAGTTATCGCCGATATGGGATACGAAAATGCGTTAGAAGCGGCTGATGGACAGATCGCTTTTCAAATGCTTGAGGAACATCTTAAATCAGGCGAGCCGTTTGAGGTCATTATAGCCGATTGGAATATGCCAGTTATGTCGGGTCTAGAGCTTTTAAAAAAATGCCGAGAAAAAGATGCTTTTAAGTTAATTCCTTTTATGATGGTAACTGCCGAAGCCGATGAAAGTCATATACTTGAAGCGCTTCAGGTTGGCGTAACTGAATATGTGGTTAAGCCCTTCAGTCCAGTTAAACTGAAAGAAAAGCTTATTACCTGTTATAAAAAATCAAGAAAGAGCGCCGTAAAAGCGTCTTAGTTTTTTTTAACGCAGGACCTTTTTACGGTTTATAAAGCGACTAGAAAAAAATGGCAGATAATGTCGTGTTTCTTAAGATATGATAAGAAGAATAGTAGAGTTTAATTTTGATATCAAATAGGTGGTCAAATGTTTAAGGAATCAACAAAATTTTTAGTGGTCGACGATTTTTCTAACATGAGAAAAATTATCAAAAAAGTTCTTTCGGATCTGGGATATCATAATGCTGTTGAAGCTGTTGATGGCCAGAACGCTTATCAATTAATGTCTGAAGGGGTTAAGAACAATGAGCCTTTTGAATTTATTATAGCCGACTGGAATATGCCCAATATGTCGGGTCTCGATTTGTTGAAGAAATGCCGAAACGAAGAGCCATTTAAAAAGATCCATTTTATGATGGTAACAGCCGAAAGCGAACAGACTCAGATTTTAGAAGCACTCAAGGTTGGAGTAACTGAATACGTAATCAAACCCTTCAGTGCGGCTAAGCTTAAAGAAAAACTGGAAAGCTCTTACAAAAAACTGAATTCAGGCGCAACTAAGCCTAAGTCAGCTTAAAAAGAAACGGCAATAAAATGTTTAAAGCAAACACAAAATTTTTAGTTGTAGATGATTTCGGAACGATGAGAAAAATTATTAGAAAAGTGATAGCCGAAATCGGTTACACGAATTCTATTGAGGCCACTGACGGTGTTGAGGCCTACAAGCTCTTAATCGAACACGGCCAAACCAACGAGCCTTTTGAATATGTAATTGCCGACTGGAATATGCCAAATATGTCAGGGTTGGAATTGCTCAAAAAATGTAGAAACGACGAAAAGTTTAAAAAAATTCCGATCATGTTCGTAACGGCCGAAGGCGAACAAGCTCAAATTTTGGAAGCAATCAAAGAAGGTGTTACCGAGTACGTGGTTAAGCCCTTTACTGCTGAAAAAATTAAAGAAAAACTTGAGAGTTCATACAAAAAATTGGGACCCAATCCGAAAACCGCGTGATTCGACTCCGCGGCTTAAATTTTAACGACGAATTCTTTCAAAAAAGAACAAAATTTCTGTTCGACTTTTTTAGCCGTTTCGGTCACTTCCGAGTGGGTCAGTTTCTTTTGAGAAACGCCCGCCGCTAAGTTTGTGATGCAGGAAATTGCCGCTACGCGAATGCCCAGATGGTTGCTGGCAATAACTTCCGGTACGGTCGACATTCCGACGGCCTTGCCGCCCATTGAACGAAACATTTTTATTTCAGAGGGTGTTTCATAGGTCGGACCTGTTACGCCGACATAAATTCCTTTATGAAAAAATGTTTTCTGGGATCTAAAAACCCGTTCAGCCGTGGCAATGAGTTCAAGGTCATAGGCCTCAGTCATGTCAGGAAAACGCGGACCCAGTTCTTTGATATTAGGGCCCATCAAAGGGTTGGTTCCCATAAAATTAATATGATCTTCAATAATCATGAAATCGCCGGCATTCATTCCTTCGCCATATCCTCCGGCAGAGTTCGTAACGATAAGAATTTCAATACCCAAAAGCGCCAGAACTCGCGCCGGAAACACCACAGTTTCCATTGAATGGCCCTCGTAATAATGTAAACGCCCTTGAAGAATAACCATCTCAACGTTATCAATTTTGCCGAAAATTAAATTTCCGGAGTGGCCTTCAACAGTCGGAGGAATAAAATTAGGAATCTCTGAGAACGGAATTGCGGCTTCAACCTGAAGATGTTGTACAAAATGTCCTAGTCCCGAGCCGAGTATGACTCCGATGCGGGGCTTTGTCTTCGCTTTGGATTTTAGAAAATTAACTGTTTCAGTAAGTTTTTGAATGACGACCATTTAATCTCCCGATTACTCCAATACGCTTTCAATCAGAACGTGCTGAGCTGGCTTTTGCAAGGAAATTTGATGAGCCCCATCGAGCATTTCGCTGGCTTCAGCAAATAAAGACGCTTCGTCACCAAGAATTGTGTAAATGGGATCGCCCTCTTTAACGGCATCGCCGATTTTTACATGAAACTTAATTCCTGAAGTAGGATTGATGATATCTTCGGTTTTTAGTCGGCCGGCTTTCAATATAATTCCGGCAAGACCGATTTTTTCCACATTGAAAGAACTGATATTCCCCGATTCAGAAGCTCGTATTACTAATTTCTCTTTCGGTAGCTTTAGAGCTGATAAATTGCCACCTTGTGCAAGGCACATCGTTTCAAAAACCTTGAGAGCCTTGCCCGACAAGAGCATTTCTTCTGCAATTTTATAAGCATCTTCGACCGAAGTGGTCTTACCTGAAAGATGAATCATTTGTGCGGAAAGCTGTAATGACAATTCGCGAGTATCTTCATAAAGATCAATGCCACTTAGACCAGGAGCTTTTTTGTTTTTCATGATTTCGAGGCATTCAAATATTTCAAGAGAATTGCCCGCGTACTTTCCGAGTGGCTGATTCATCGAAGAAATCACTGCGACGATTTTTTTATCGTAACTTCGGGCAATTTTCATTAACGCCCCGGCCAATTGTTTGGCCTGAACTGCGTCTTTCATGAATGCGCCGCTCCCGAACTTAACATCAAGAACTAAACCATCTATGCCTTCGGCGATTTTTTTTGACATAATGCTGGCGCAGATTAAAGGAAAACTTTCGATGGTCGCGGTGACATCCCGTAGTGCGTATATTTTTTTATCTGCTGGGCAAATTTCTGACGTTTGTCCGATAAAACAAGTGCCGATGTTTTTTGTAAGTTCGACAAATTTTTCTAGTGTCTGCTGTGTATTGAATCCGGGGATACTTTCTAATTTATCTAAAGTGCCACCAGTGTGTCCGAGCCCACGGCCCGAAATCATCGGAACAAACAGCCCTGCGGCCGCGACAACCGGGCCCAATATCAAACTGGTTTTGTCTCCGACTCCGCCGGTTGAATGTTTATCAACTTTAAAACCCTTAATTGCGCTGGTATCAACCACGGTTCCCGAGTGCAGCATCGTTTTTGTTAAGGAAACCGATTCGGCGTCGCTCATTCCTTTAAGGTAGATGGCCATCAAAAGTGCAGACATCTGATAATCCGGAATTTTTCCCTTGGTGTAGGATAAAATAAAAAAATCAATTTCTTCAGAACTGAGTTCTAATCCATTTCTTTTTTTTTTGATAATTTCAGTGGGTAAAAGAATGTGTTTTGAAACCATAGCGTTAGAAACTAACACTATGGTCATTAAAACTCAACTGGCAGAATAATTTAGGCTGCGTCTTTTCCGAGAAAGGTTTTGGCGTCAGCTACGGTGATAAGCCCTTTTTTAACAAGGTCTTCAACATATTTTTCATAGAGCACCATACCTTGAGCAGCGCTAGTTTGAATAATAGAGGCAATTTGGTGAATTTTAGCTTCGCGTATTAAATTACTTATGGCTTTTGTACCCTTCATAATTTCGAAGGCTGCAACGCGGCCTTGACCGTCTGCACGAGTAAATAACGACTGAGCAACCACGCCGCGAATTGATTCAGCCAACATGGTTCTGATCTGACCTTGTTGTCCCTGCGGAAACACGTCAATAATTCGATCGATAGTCTTAGCGGCCGAGCTGGTGTGGAGTGTTCCGAAAACCAAGTGACCAGTTTCAGCGGCCGTTAGCGCAAGAGAAATAGTTTCTAAGTCACGCAACTCTCCAACCAAAATAATATCCGGATCTTCCCGTAGAGCGGCTTTTAGCGCGTTTGCGAAGGTTTTAGTATGAGCTCCGACTTCGCGCTGATTCACCAGTGATTTTAAATTGGGATGCACGAACTCGATAGGATCTTCAACTGTTAAAATATGAGCTTCGCGAGTTGAATTAATATGCTGAATCATTGAGGCCAGAGTCGTTGATTTACCTGAACCAGTAGGGCCGGTAACTAGAATGAGTCCGCGATCACAGTCGACAAGTTCAAGAATTGCCGGAGGCAAATTAAGCTCCTGCGCGGTTTTGATTTTTTCGGGAATTGTTCTAAAAACAGCCCCAAGACCTTTTCGTTGCATAAACACGTTGCATCGAAAACGACCCAAACCTTCAACAACGTAAGCAAAATCGAGCTCCCATTTTTCCACGAAAGATTTTTTTTGTTTTTCTGTAAGTATTTCAAAGATTAAACCCTGTACATCCTGATTGCTTAGCTGGCGATAATTAAGAGGCGACATATTTCCGTGAAGACGCAAGAATGGCGGTGCACCGCTTGTCAGGTGCAAATCCGAGGCTTTTTGTTCAACCATTAATCTAAAAAGATCGTCAATCGTAGCCATTTTTTAATTCTCCAGTTTGCTTATCAATCTAATCTTCGGTACAAATGAAGATGTTTTTAACAGGTCATAGGTCTAATTCGACCTTAAACCACTATAAAAGAGGTCTAGTTGTCAGCTGAAATTCTTATTAACGTTCGTCCCCTTGAAACCCGCGTTGCTTATATCGAAGCGGGCACTCTCATGGACCTCAAAATCGAAAGAAAAACGTCTCCTACAATGGTAGGAACAGTCCACAGGGGCATCGTAACCAGGGTGCTTCCGGGTATGCAGGCGGCTTTTGTGGATATAGGTCTGGATAAAGCCGCTTTCCTGTATGTCGGAGATATTATCACCGAAGACGGGCGCGATTTTTTTGACGATGAAGAAGCTGAGCAAAAAGAAGAAAATTCAGAAGACTCAAGGCCTTCCCGTGAAATAAAAACACCGATTCAGGATCTGATAAAAGAAGGCCAGCATTTGATGGTGCAGGTTGCTAAAGATCCGCTCGGCACCAAGGGTGCGCGAATCACAACGCATATTTCCTTACCGGGAAGAGGCGTGGTTTACATGCCTTACGTTAAGCACACCGGAATTTCACGCAAAATTGAAAGCGAAGCTGAAAAAGAACGACTTAAAAAGTTGATTCAGAAAATCAATCCACCGGGCGGAGTCATTGTGAGAACGGCTTCCGAAGGCGCCAGCGAAGAAACTCTGAAGTCAGACATCGATTACCT
>JAYVIY010000357.1:0-18404 GCA_043769795.1 Pseudobdellovibrio sp.
CCTGCGTGACCCAGCGAAAACTGATCGGCGAGGCCGGTAATAAAATTCAGACTGAGTGCCATGATGGCGTTTATTGTAAAGCTGATGAAAATAGCCTGAATATAAGAGTTTAAAAAAAAGTTAAGTACTACACCCAAAACAATGACTAAAAATAAAAAGGCGCTGTATTTCTTCAACATTTCAGATCTTCTCTTTTTGGGAAGTTCCGAAGAGTCCGGTGGGTTTGTACAAAAGGACGATAATCAGAATTAAAAATGAAAGCGCATCTTTGTAGGTTGAAGCTCCGTAACCGATGAGAAAATACTCTCCCAAGCCTAATAAGAAACCGCCGATAACGGCTCCATGCAAACTTCCGATGCCGCCGAAGACCGCGGCCACAAAAGAACTGGTGCCGATTTTTACACCCATCATCGGATCTATTTTCGGGTACTTGATCGAAACCAGTACGGCCGCCACACCGGCAAGGGCCGAGCCTATAATGAAAGTCATTGAGATAATTTTATCGTTATTAATACCCATTAGCGGCGTCATATCAGGTCGGGTACTTACAGCCCGCATCGCGCGCCCTGTTTGGGTTTTGAAAATAATGAAGCTGAGAATTCCTAACGAAACAAAACTGACAAAATAAATTAAAATATCGATCAGACGTATATGAATATCGGCCAGACTGAAAACAACTTGGTCTTCAATTAAGGTCGGAAAAGATTTCGGATCGGCGCCGAAAATAATCTGGCCACCGAATTGAAATAAAATACTCACGCCGATGGCCGTGATTAAAACATTCATTTTCGGCGACTGTCTTAGGGGCTTATAAGCAAATTTTTCAACAAAGAAACCGATGAGTCCGGCAAAAAGCGCACCGGCAAGTAAACCAAGGGTAAAATTAATCGGTGAAGGAGTATCTAGACCCGCAAACCGGGCCAGATAAAAAGCGGCAAATGCACCCATCATATATATTTCAGAGTGCGCAAAGTTGATCATGGTCAGAATTCCGTAAACCATCGTATAGCCGAGAGCTACTAAAGCATAAATACTTCCGAAGCTAAGGCCATTAAGAGAGTGCTGAAAAAACTCCTGCATGATCGATGAGCTGACTACGGAGTAACGCTGGTGATGAATTTATATTCGGTTCCCTGAACCTGAACTACGACCGCGCTTTTAACTGCATTGCGGTTTTCATCCATCGACATTTCGCCGGTTACACCGTGAAAGTTTTTGATTTTTGAAAGTTCAATACGAATATTTTCTGAAGTCACTTCTTTTGTGTTTTTGATAGCTTCAGCCATTAAGTAAACGGCATCATAAGCTAAGGCAGCCATAACATCGGCGTCTTCTTTATATTTAGCTTTGAAAGTCTTTACGAAGTTAACTGTTTTAGGGTCTTTTGATTCGGTGGTGTAGTGGTTTGAAAAATAATTACCGTTAATCGCTTCTTTTGCAATTTCATAGAGTTTCGGAGAAGACCAGCCATCGCCACCAAGTAACGGCATTGTCATACCGAGTTCTTTAGCCTGTTTTGCGATCAGCGCCACTTCATTGTAATAACCAGGAACAAAGATCGCTTCTACGTTTTTAGCTTTGATTGCAGTGAGCTGAGATTTAAAATCGATGTCACCTTCCTGATAAGAAATATCTGTAATAATTTCTCCACCGGCTGCTTTTAATTTATCGGCAAAAATATCTGATAAACCCACAGAGTAGTCATTTTTGATATCCCGTAAAATAGCGGCTTTTTTAAGTTTCAGATTTTCAGTCATGAATTTTGCCATAACCATTCCTTGAAACGGATCAATAAAACAAGCTCTGAAAATGTAGTTACCAACTTTAGTCACATCCGGATTGGTCGCTGAAGACGACAACATCGGAACTTTATGCTGTTGGGCCACTTGCGCACCGATTTTTGAACGGCCCGAAGTGGCTTCACCTAAAATAGCGACAACTTTATCCTGACTGATCAGTCGGTTTACGACAGCAAGAGTTTCATCTGCATCGGACTTGTTATCGTAATTGATGTGTTTGATTTTTTTACCGTTGATTCCGCCGGCGGCGTTGATTTCTTCAATGGCCATTTCAGTACCGTGCAGCTGAAAAACACCGAAAGTTGCAGTGGCACCTGTATTTGAACTGTAAGAACCGATTAAAATTTCATTGTCGTTGGCTTTTTTTGTGCACGAAAAAACGAGTAGTGATATCGCAAGTAAGCTGATTAACTTTTTCATTTGAACTCCCTTTGAGTTTTATTAAATATTTAAATTTTATCGACCAGTTGATTGAACTAAACTGACAGCACTCTGGCAAGATTAATCAATGATTTATCTCCGGGTTTTTCTTTTGAAGTGACCATATCCAGAGACACTTCCACAAGTTTATTGCCCTGCACTCCGATCATCAGATTATTTCCACCGGCAAGCAGGCTTTCTACTGCGGCATGCGCTAGTCTCGAAGCCAAAATACGATCGTGCGCTGTCGGGCTTCCACCGCGCTGTTGGTGACCCAAAATACAGACTTTTGATTCTAGGCCTGACTTTTTTCGAATGGCTTCTGAAAGATCGTAAGCTCTTCCGGGTTTTTGGCCCTCAGCAGTGATTATTATACTGCTGGTTTTGCCACGGGCTCGTGATTTCTTCAGGTTATCTACTATTTTTTCTACGGGAATAATATTATCTGCAGTCAGGATTTCTTCGGCTCCGCCGGCAATTCCCACTTGGCTTGCAATCCAGCCGGAGCTCCGGCCCATGACTTCAACAATAAAAATACGATCATGACTATCAGCTGTGTCGCGAATTTTATCTATGGCGAGCATAGCCGTATTTACGGCCGTATCATAACCTATGGTGTCCTCGGTGCAATTGACGTCGTTATCGATGGTGCCGGCTATACCAATCACCGGAATTTGGTGTTCTGTCCAAAGAGCTTGTGCTCCACGAAATGAGCCATCGCCGCCGATGCAGATGAGACCTTCGATGTTTTGCGCCCGAAGATTATTTGCCGCCTTCGTTCGATATTCAGGTTTTAAAAACTCATTAGATCTTCCGGTTTTTAGAATCGTGCCACCGCGCTGAATAATATTGGCCATATCGCGCATTTGTAACGGAATCATCTGATTTTCGATCATTCCAACATAACCGTGTAGAATACCGACAACTTCAATTTGTTTTGATATGGCAGTTCTGACAACAGCCCGGATAGCGGCATTCATGCCGGGAGCATCTCCACCGCTAGTAAAAACTCCGATTTTTTTAATTATTCTATTCATGAAATGAGTATGAGTTGAGAAAGGATTTGGGTCAAAAAAAAAGAGTTTCCTAGTAATAGGAAACTCTTTTTGAGTTCATTCAATAGAACTTAAGTTAATTACTTAACTAAGTGTTTGAATTCAGCGCCAGCGCGGAATTTAGGAGCCCATGCAGCTGGAATTTTGATTGCTTTTCCAGTTTGTGGGTTACGGCCCATACGAGCTTTACGTTTAGCTTTTGTGAAAGTACCGAAGCCAACTAATTTAACATCGTCGCCTTTTTTTACTGTTTTTTTAACGTTAGTCATAAAACAGTCAACGATTGTTTCACATTGAGTTTTTGGCATCTTTGTTTCTGCTGCGATCTTTTCGATCAATTGCGCTTTATTCATTTGTCGTTCTCCTTCTTGAGACGACTCGCTGTTAGCGAGGGTTGTTGTTGCTACGTCCTGTTGTCGTTTATCATCCGTGATGTTGCTATCAGAAAACAAAAACGAGTTGGCGTCAAGTGCCTACACGTCGGATTTGTCGCTCTGTGGTAGTGTCTCGGAATTTTACGTGGTTGTTAAATGATATTTAACACTGGTCACGATGATATTTTTTTTGTAAATCAGCGAGAGCTTGATCAACCAAGCCGTCTGATTGTGTAAAAGCTGATGGTGCCAGTGTTTTGTTACAAACTCCGGAAAGATCACTGTTACAAATTCAGTTGGATGCTCTTTTGAAACCTCGTCGATAAAGTCCAGAATCGGGCCGGAGATTGACCGATAAGGCGACTCGAGCACATGCAACTTCAGATTCGGAAACTTACTGTTCCAAGAAGTCATCATTCGTTGATAAGCTTCTTCATCGGTTTTCACAAAACAAACCCTTAAATCGTGTGAAATGCTCATGCCATAGCGAATGGCATTTTTTACTCCGCGGTGCAGACCTGAAATCGGAATCACGACGACATGATCAGTCACTTTATCCAGTTTATCCATATCATAGTGCGATTGTGAAATTTCGCGAGCAAACATGATGTAATGAAAATGAATTCGGTGAAACGCATAAACCATGGCCGGAATGACCACTACGACCATCCAAGCCCCATGTGTGAACTTGAAAATGGCCACGACGACTAAGACTACGGCGGTACATATCATTCCGAAGCCGTTCATTAAGACGGATAATCTCCAACCCTTTTGCTTTAATTTAAGATGCCGAACAACCATGCCGGCCTGTGAAAGAGTGAAAGACAAAAACACGCCGACCGAGTAGAGCGGAATCAAAAAATGTGTTCGGCCTCCGAAAAAAATAACCAGAACAATCGCCATGATTGAAAGTCCGACAATTCCATTTGAGAAAACCAGGCGATCGCCAATATTTGCCAATTGTCTTGGAGCGTAGCGGTCGCGGGCCAAAAAAGAAACCAGGCGCGGAAAGTCAGCATAAGCGGTTGAGGCCGCTAAAAATAAAATTAGAGCGACTCCGACCTGAACCATAAAAAACATGATTCCGTTACCAAAAATCAATGAGCTCAATTGTGAAATCAGTGTCACGCCTTCTTTGTGAGATAGGTTGTGAACATACACCAAATAACTGACTCCAAAAAACAGTCCGGCCAGAATTAAAACCATGTAGATCAGTGTTTTTTTAGCATTTTCTGACTGTGGATGTTTAAACAGCGGAATTCCGTCAGACACGGCTTCGATTCCTGTGAGGGCTGCGCAGCCTGAAGAAAAAGCCCGCAACAATAAGATTGCGCCAATTTCAGGGTAATTAGTCTGAAGTACATCCATGATCGGATTGACATGCTCATGAGGGTTATTGATAAAGCCGTTCACGATCAGCAAGAACATTGAAAAAATGAAGAAATAGGTCGGAATAGCAAAAACGGTCGACGATTCGCCAATGCCTCTTAGGCTTAAGGTCATGAGCACCAAAATAATCCAGATGCAGGTGAAAACCTGTACGCTGGCCATTTGCGGAAATGCGGAGATTAAATTTTCTACCCCGGCAGAAACAGAAACAGCAACTGTAAGAGTGTAGTCAATCATCAAAGCCGCGCCAGCGACTAGGCCGGCTCGTTCACCGAGATTTTCTTTTACGACTACATAGGCTCCGCCACCATTCGGATAGGCCTGAATTGTTTGGCGATAGGACATCGCAACAATAAACATAAGTAAGACAATTGCGCCGGCGATAGGTAATAACCAGTGGGTAGCGAACGGTATGACCGACACGGCCAGTGCTAAAGGAATAACTATTTCCTCCGTGGCATAGGCAACGGAAGAAAGAGCGTCAGAAGATAAAACGGCTAGCGCTTTCCATTTGGGAATTAACTCGCCGTGAGAGTGAGATGACTCCAAGGGTGAACCGATCAGAAATCGACGCATTTTTGAAATTAACATGGCTATAAACCTCTTAAGAAACTAACTATACTCTTAAGAGTTACAAAAACAAGATTAACAAGTAAGTGTCGTTTAGGCGGCGGAACTATTCGTCATCAATCGGATCGTTCTCCGCATTAAATTCATCGGGGTTTAAATCTGGATTTGCCGGAGTCGGCACTTTATAGCTTTCATCAGCCCATTGGCCGAGATCAATAAGTTTGCATCGGGGCGTGCAAAAGGGGCGAGCCGGGTTCTCTAACGAATAAACTGTAAAACGCCCGCACTGCGGGCATTTTATTTTGCGTTCTTGCATACTTTAATTAAAGACCACAATTTTGATATTGGCAACGTGACATGACGCCTCTGGCAGCTTCAATTCCACCAATTTTTAACATGTAAGTGAGGCTCGTGCTGTTGGCGCTGCCGCTGGCAACTTCAATTGTAACTAATGTTTGGTTAAGACCGGTCCATGCATCTCCGTAACCTTGAGCCACAAAACCTGCGCTGTTGTTAATCAAAGAGACTGCGGCCTGGATCTGCAAAGGATCTCTGTAGGCACCTTGGTAGTACGATGGGTCCGGAAATGTGTAACCCGTTACATAGCCTAAAGCTATTCCGAGAAGTCCCCAACCTGATGGCAATTGGCCGGAGTAATTAACATAAGGATTAACCCGTGGTTTGGCGATTACCGTAACTAATGCATTTCCGTTCATTTGTGATGGAAATTGAAGAACTATGTCTACATATCCCGAGATATAGTAGTCACAGTTAGCAGAACCTATATTCTGATAGTTTTGAGCCCCGCGATCGCATACACCCATACCGAGTTTAAAAAGCTCTTTCATTTTAGCAACGTTAGTAATTTGAAATGAAGATTGCCCTGAATAGTTGTCGGCAAAAAATCCGTTATTAAAACTGAATGTTGAGTTGATCGTTGTGGTGCCGTTCGAGCACATACCATTTGAATACCAGTAACCAGCCGGGCAGGCGCCGTAGGCTGTTGCGGTGGCTCCCACGTTTCCTGTCGAGTTCGATCCCTGATCGCATCCGATCAGAAAGAAACTGGCTAAGAGAGAAGTCGCTATTAATATCTTTTTCATAAAAACTCCTTAAAATAAACTTTTTAGTCAAACTAGTTAATTACAAGGATTAGACCAACCCAAATGGCCGCTGAATTCTTTTGAACTGTCAAAATTGTCGACACGAACATTTAGGGCTTAGCAGGAGTTTCATAATGAGACGCTTATTTTACCAGTGATTTCGGGTATTTTGCGAATAGAAGGGTGCCGGCCCCGACGATTATAAAAAGGCTGATTAATTGCGATATTGAAAGAGATCCGAATAAGGGGAGCTCAACGAAGACTCCTCGAAAGTCATCACGGAAGTATTCAACAATAAATCGGAGCAAACTGTGTAGGATCAACCATTTTGCAAAGAGACCACCGCTGAATTTAACAAGTTGCTTCTTTTCGATGAAAAGAAGTAGGCCGAATACAAGAAGTTCGCCTCCTACCAAGTAAAGAGCCGTGGGGTGGCGGCCGGCATAAGACCAGGGTAAAGCGCACTGCGAGCCAAAACAACAGCCGGATAGAAAACAGCCTATGCGTCCAAGAGCATGTGAAAGTGAAAAAAGAGGCGTAAAAAAATCGGCCCACTCTGCAAAGTTGATTTTTCTGATTTTTGCATAAACAAAACCCGAAATCAGACACGAGATCAAACCGCCTAAATAGACAAAACCGCCATTCCAGAAATAAAGTATCTGTTGCGGGTGTAAACGATAGTAATCCCATTCTTCATAGAAGACGTGAAACAATCTTCCACCGACAAAACCTGAAACCATCAGCAAAATGGCCACGTCAAAAGCCATCTTGCGGTCTTTTGAGAACTTCTCAACTCGCGAAGACAGATAAATCAGAAGAAAACTCAACGAGAAACTGATGACCAGAAAATAAGTCTGAATCTGAATTGTGCCGAGACGAAGTATCGGAATCATGCTTTTTTCTGCTTGGTTTCTTTAAGCATGAGAAGCGTTAAAAAAATAACTCCGCCAACAATGGCCATGTCAGCCACATTAAACGCCGGCCACGACCACTGCGCATAATGAAAATCGAGAAAATCAATCACATAGCGAAATTGCAGTCGATCAATGTAATTACCAAGCGCACCGGCAAATATTGAACTGAGCGCCAGTATCTGCGGAGTATCATCGTTTTTTATGGTTCGCAAGATGTACAATATAATACCGCAGGCTATGGGCGGAATTGAAAGAAAGAAAAGTTCTCTGAAAAGATCGGGCGCCTGTGACAAAAATCCGAATGCCGCGCCGAAATTTCTGACGTAGGTCAAGCTGAACAGATTGGCTATGACAGGAAGGGATTCATGCAACTGAAACTGCGTATGGATATAAAGCTTTGTCAGTTGGTCGACAGAAAGAAACAGACCTGTCACGCACATCAAGAGCAAATATTTACGTTGAAAATTAAAATGATTGCTGACCTCGGTGCCAGAGGTCATTGCAGTGCCTCAACGCATTTAGGGCAAACGCCGAGAGTGGCTTCCTGTTTCGAAATTTCAGTTGAATAAACCCAGCAACGTACACATTTTTCACCTTCAGCTTTAGACGCAAAAACCGAATAGGTTCCGGGTTCAATTTCGACTTTTGATACGATCAGAATCTCGCGAAGGTCGGAAGTGGACTTCAGAGCTGAAAGGGTTTCGCTTTCAGCTTTTATTGCAACCGCTGCCTCAAGACTTGAACCTATGGTCTTAGTGGTTCTCAATTCTTCAAGCTTTTTCTGAACATCGCTTCTGACGACCAATACTTTTTCAAAAATGGCATGAACCGCCGGATTACTCCAGTCGGGATTCACGACCGGAAAGTTTTCTAAAAATACAGAGTCCAGAGTCTTACCTTTGAAATAAGAATATGTTTCTTCCGCCAAAAACGAAAGTATCGGCGCCATCATTTTAATGAGTGCTTCTGTCGTGTAATAAAGAACGGTTTGCGCACTTTTTCTTGCAACACCATTTGGTTTCCAGGTGTAGAGGCGATCTTTCAGAATATCCATATAGGTTGCTGAAAGAGTCACAGTAAAGAAATTATTCAGCAGGTGGTAGACTTTATAGAATTCATATTTTTCATAGGCGGCTGTCACATCAGTGATGAGTTGATTCAGCTGGTGAAGCATCCAGAGATCAACCTGAGTCATGTTTTTCGGAGCCACTTTTTCCGTTTCAAAATTAAAATCAGAGGTCGAGCCTAACAAAAATCTCATGGTGTTTCGGATTTTTCGATAGGTTTCGGTGACTCGGGTTAACTCTTCTTTGCCACAACCTATGTCATTACCGTAGTCGCCGTAAGAAGCCCATAATCGAATAATTTCTGAACCGCTTTTAGAGGACACTTCATTCGGGTCAATGACATTGCCTAAAGACTTACTCATTTTGCGACCTTGAGAATCATTGACGAATCCATGAGTGATCAAAGCCTTGAACGGCGGTTTTTCAGTGGTCGCCATTGAAGAGAGCATTGAAGTATTAAACCAGCCGCGATGTTGATCAGAACCTTCTAAATAGATGTCGGCTTGAGTATTTTTATAACCGAAACGTGAATGAGCCGAGTGAACAGCGGCATGACAAACACCCGAGTCAAACCAGACATCAAGAATATCACGACCCACTTTAAAACCTTGCGAACCGAATTCAGGTTTTGCATTTTCAGGCTTTTTCCAGTTAGTTCCAGCAAGGGCGTTGGGATCACTTTTGTAATAAGCTTCAATTCCGCCCTCTTGGACGATTTCTGCGGCTTTCATCATGATGTCATAGTCAGCAAGAGGAGCGCCGGTAGCCACGCAAGTTAGAATTGGAATTGGAACTCCCCAGATTCTCTGGCGCGACAAGCACCAGTCCGGACGATTTTCCATCATCGCTTGAAAACGGGCACGACCCCATTCAGGAAAAAACTGCACATCATCAAGGGCTTTCAGGGTTTTCTGGCGAATTTGTGAATTCTCCTGATCGATTCCGATAAACCATTGTGCCGTGGTTCTGAAAATCAACGGAGTTTTAGACCGCCAGCAGTGCGGATAACTATGAACGAATTCAGAAAACTTAAGTAGATGTCCGGAAGTCCGCAATTTTTCAACAATCAGCGGATTGGCTTTAAAAATATTAACACCTTTCATTTCGGCAAAGTCTTCTGTGTAAAGTCCGCCATCATCCACCGGATTTAAAACCGGGAGATTATATTTCTGTCCGACTTTAAAGTCGTCGGCGCCATGCCCGGGGGCTGTATGCACCACACCGGTTCCGGTATCGGCCGTCACGTGCTGACCTAAAACCACCAGTGAAGTTCGCGGTAGAAACGGATGTTGAGCCAGCGCCAGTTCGAGTTCGGCTCCTTTGAAAACTTTCTTTTCAGTTAGAACAAGACCGATTTCTTTTTCAAAAAATTCTTTGAGAGCTTTCGCGATCACTACATTTTGTTTTTCGCCGTTTATTTCTGTAGCAAAAACGGCATAATCAAACTCAGGATGAAGGCAAATTCCGGTATTTGCAGGAAGAGTCCAAGGCGTTGTCGTCCAGATAACGAAAGAAGTTTTTTCTTTGGGCTCACCTAATTTTTTTAGAGTTTCGGGATCGAGCACTTCAAATTTTACATAAATAGATGGCGACTTATGATCGTGGTACTCTACTTCGGCATCGGCCAATGCCGTTTTCAAAGTCCAATTCCAATAAACCGGTTTGACTCCCTGATAAATTACTCCGCGTTTAAACGCTCGCGCGAATTCACGCACTTCTTCCGCTTCATATTCCTTCGACATGGTCAGATATGGGTTTTCCCAGTCGGCGAAAACTCCGAGGCGCTTAAATTGTTCGCGTTGATGGCTGACCCATTTGCCGGCTTCAGCTCGGCAAAGTGCTAAAATTTCCTGATCGGTTTTTACCAGTTTTTTATCAGCTAGATCTTTCATAACCTTGTGTTCGATCGGTAAACCATGGCAATCCCAGCCCGGAACAAATGGTGCAAAGTGCCCTTTCATGGCTTTGTACTTGATCACAAAATCTTTAAGAGATTTATTAAGCGCATGCCCGATGTGAATGGAGCCGTTCGCATAAGGGGGGCCATCCGGAAGTGTAAAGCCCGGGTTGTTTTTGTTTTTTTCTAGAATTCGAGAATAGATTTTATCGCTTTCCCATTTAGCAATTATTTTGGGTTCGTTGATCGGAAGATCGCCCTTCATCGGAAAATCAGTCTGCGGTAATCGGATGGTGCTTTTATAGTCTGGGACGTTCGACGTAGTTGACACTTAAACTCCTTAAATCATTAGACTAAATATCTATCAAAAATGCCGGTTGAGTACAACCGCAATCCATTAGTCCAGATTTGCATTTAGCGGATCAACTTTAAACTAGAACGTGCTACTTTTTCTATGTGATATCAAACACTTATGTGATACTTTTTTTTCTCGTATCCTGCCTTTTTTGCAATGCTACTCTAGCTGAAGAAGAAGAGCTTGATACGGCCACCGAAATTCTCGGTGAAAAACCAAAAACCGTCGCGATTCAGAATAGACCTTACATTTTAAACAAAGAATTCGGTTTTTACTATTCTTACATGCCGCTTGACCATTTTAATCACTTTCATTCTTTGGGTATCAATTACCTGAATTATTACAACGACTATCTGGCCTGGGAAGTTTTCAACGCCGCAACAGTGAGCAAACAATCAACCGGCCTATCTGACCGACTACTCAATGATTTCGGCGCAGTACCTGATACATTTGATATCCTTCAATATTATTTTACGACGAGCGTGATTTATACTCCTATCTACATGAAACATCTTTATAAAAACAAAGAAATCCGCTTCGGCGACATTTCATTTGTGGCAGGAGCAGGTGTTTCGCGTTGGGAGCGAAATCTCAATGCGAATATGATTGATGTGGGATTTATCACCAGATTTATCGGACAGGAAGGTTTCAACTTCAAATTTGATGTACGCTATAAAACCTTTCTGAGCGGAGACCTTCGCCCGAATTTATCTCTGGGTCTGGTGCTGACTTATAATTTCATGCAAGAAGTAAAAAACAAACAGGTGCTCGATGAAGAATAAAATCATTCTACTGATTTTAGTTTTTTGTTTTATGGATTCACTTGCTTTGGCGAAAGATGTTTACGATATTCCTGAAGTTACACCCATTATCAATAAACTTTACCCTTCAACCAGTGAGCTGGCGCTGAAACTCGCCTATTTTCCGATTGGCGCATTCAATAAACATCTAGGTTTCGGCGCGACTTATCTTACGCTTTTTAGCCCAAATCATGGGTGGGAAGTGCTTTCCGGCTATTATTTTTCTGAAATGCCCTCGAGCTTAAAAAATGCGGTTATTGAATCCTTCGGCGCTAAGGCAAGTACTTTTCCGGTGTTGAAGTACATGGTCAAAACGGGCTACGATTACGTTCCATTCTATTCGAAAAGTATTCTTTTTAACTCGTATTTGATTCATTCGCGAACCTTCTTAAATATTTCAGCAGGAGTTTCCGATTACCAGATTGAGAAGCCACCCTTTTTGTCGATTGGCTACGGGCAAAATTTTTATTTCGGAACCAACAAGGCCTTCAATTTTGACGTGGCCTATGTGAATTTCGTTAAGAAAAGTAATTACATTCAGAATCAGCTGACGATATCTTTCGGTTTAGTGTTTGCATGGGGTAATGAAGATGAATAAAAGTCTAATCTATTTAGTTTTTTGTTTTGTCCTTACAGCCCAGGCCCAGGTTAAATTTGAACAGAATCCGTTTGAAAAGGCCGATCCGTTTCAGTATCAATCGGCCCGCGCCGATTTCTGGAAGCAGGTCGAAGACCTGCTTCTGAATAAGAAGTACGAAGAAATTATTTTACTTACATCCAGCGAAAATATCAAAAAAATGAAGCCCATCGAAAAAGCCGAAGTCTATTTGGCCGTTGCCGAGGCCGCAGTCAGAACGGATCATCCTTATCTGGCTTTCATTCTGACTCATGAAATAACCAAGATTTTTCCACTCAGCAATCAGGCCCTTAGGGCCTACTTTTTAATGGAAGAAATTATTAAAAAGAATTCGCTTTTTGATGAGTTGATCGTGGGTGAAACCATTATTGAACAAGATATAAATCTCGACAGCAAAAAAATTCCGCACGAAATCAAAGGTTTTCTTGCCTATGCTTTTTTTCAAAGCTATCGGCAGCAAGGCTTTGCGAAATGGGAAAAAGTAGCTCAAAAAGGAATTTTACCCAATACAGAGTGGGCCTTCAGGTTCGAATACGACAAGGCACTTTACGAACTCTATAATGACCGATTCGATAGTTCTCTTAAAATTTTTGAAGGCCTAAAAGACAATTCGCTGGCTTCAGACTATTTACGTAAAAAAGCAAAAAGACAGTATTCGCGGCTTATATTTGAAAAAGGTGAATTTCAGAAGTCTTTTGAATTATTGAAAGAACTTCAGTTTGAACAGGATGACAGGGGCTTTATTTTGCTTGAAAGAGCCTGGAGTAAATATTACTTAAAACACTATTCAAAAGCCCTTGGATTACTGACGGCCCTTGATAATCAGCTTTTCGCTTCAAGCCGCACGCCCGAAACCGACATTTTGAAAATGCTGATTTATAAAGAATTGTGCCACTATGATGAAGTTTTCTCCGTAAAAAAGGCCTTTGATAAAAAATATAAAACCGCGCTCGACGACATCAAAAACCGTAAAGATCTGACAAAGAATAATCTGCTTCTGCAGCTGGCGTTGATGAAACCGAATCTTAAAAGCTATTCAGGTTTTATCGGTGGCCTAAGACGTGATTTCAATTGGTATAAGAAAGTTTCCACCTCAGGAGATTTGCAGACCGAACTCCAGACTAAGGTCAGTCTTAAAGACCGACAACTTCAAGACATGATCAGCCTTAAGCTGAATGAGCAAATCAGAAAAACCGCTGATGAAATGCTCGACTGGTATGAGCAGATCAACTTCCTCGACTACCAGACTAGAGTCGATAGTCTTCGCATCAGAAGATCGGATAAAGAACTAAATTATAGACCAGAGGCTATTCCCTTAATGACCTTTGACCGCTTATACTGGCTCTATAAGGGAGAGATGTGGCTCGATGAACTTGAGAATCTACGCGTTCTTGTTAAATCGAAATGTCAGAAAGCTGAATAAGTTCTTCTTATTTTCGTTTATAGTTTTTGCCTCATCGTTATTTACGCTGGCTGCGTACGCGCAAAAATATACTTTACGCCAAATCACTGCCGATATTTCAACTGTTGATAAATCAATCAAGATCACCAAAGAAAAAATGAAAGAGGTGGGAGACATCTCATTTCTGCCCGATCTTTATTTCGTGTTAGCCGACCTCTATCACGAAAAAAGCCGCTTACTTTATGAAGAAGAGAAAGCTAAATTTCCGAATAAAAAACTCGAAGAGCTTGATTTGACGGCCAGCCGCAAAATAAAAAAACAGGCCATCGAAACCTACACACGTTTCACCGAAAATTATTCTAAAGACGAATACGTTGATAAGGCTTTTTTTAACATTGCTATGAGTTATCGCGAGCTCGGGCAAATTGAAGACATGGTGAATACTTTCATCAAAATCACAAAAGACTTTCCGAAGTCCAAATACTGGGAAGAAAGTCAGTTGCGCTTAGGTGATTACTTTTTTGAACGTAAAAAAGAATACAACCTTTCTCTAGAAATCTATCAGAAAATCCTGGATCGACCGAGCAACCCTTATGTGCCCTTCGCCAAGTATAAAATGGGTTGGTGCTACATCAATATGGATAAGTTTGACCAAGCGTTAAATATTTTTGAAAGTGTTTTATTAGTGGATGCAAAATCTGACGATGGCACTGGTTTGTCCGAAGAATTGAAGTCGACAGATATTAAGCGAGACACCTTGATTGCGATGGTCTGGCCCTATTCTGAAATAGAGAAACACACACCCGAGCGTCAAAAAGCCTCAATTTACTTCGAAGGTTTAAGCCCTGATCGCGTTTCACTGCTTCAGGTGTTGAATAGGCTCGGAAAAAGATTGGTTATTAAAGAGCGGCACGAAGCAGCCGTTCCGGTTTTTGCCAGATTGATCGAAATTTCTTATGATCTGGACGTTAAAATCAATTCAATAAACAGTTTCTATGATTCTTACAAAAAATCGAAAAAGCC
The DNA here is from genome assembly GCA_043769795.1 of Pseudobdellovibrio sp. Lineage (GTDB taxonomy): Bacteria > Bdellovibrionota > Bdellovibrionia > Bdellovibrionales > Bdellovibrionaceae > Pseudobdellovibrio. Next base: position 14,806 of record JAYVIY010000357.1, read on the forward strand.
CTTTAATCCTGAAAAAATTATTAAGATCATTTCACTGACAATGTCGCAGATCCGCAATTCCAGCAGTGTTTCGGCTTCTGATAAGAAAAACTCTGAAAACAATTTTGAGATCTATCTTCGAGATTTATCGACCGCGCTGAACAAGCAGGCTGTTGAAACCAAATCAATCGAACTGATCAAGTTGACTATAAGTATTTATGAAGACTATCTGGTGCTGTTTCCGACCAGTAAGTACTATCAGGATATCGCAACCAATTTAGCTGAGATCTATTTTACCAGAGGCGAATTCGCACGCGCCGGCTTTTTCTATGAGCAAGCCTATAAAAGAAAAAATACACCGGCGCTTTTGCAGTCGTCAATCAAAGCCTACGGAGAGTCACTATTAACTCCTGAAAAGCTGAGCCGTCTTGAAATCGAAGAGTCGCGTTCGGGTTACCGTGATATGGGCCAACTCTTTATTAAAGCCAATCCTACAGCGGCCATTGCCAAAGACATTAAGTTCAACATTGCAAAAATATATTACGACGAACGAAAATTTGATCTTGCTGTTGCTGAATTTCAGAAGTTTATACAAGCCAATCCGTCGCATCAGAAATCGAAAGCAGCAATACACCTCATTCTTGATACTTTCAATCAGCGCGAAGATTATAAGGGCCTGATTAATTTCGGGCAGGGCATTTTGGCCGGACGTTCACCGGCCGCAGTTGACGGTGAATTTAAAAAAGATATTTCTGAAATTGTGAAACAGGCCCAGTTCAGAACGCTAGAAGATAAGGTCGGAGACCCGAGAAGCCGGGATTACGCAAAAAAACTATTGGCTATGGGGCAAAAATATAAAGGCAGCTCGATCGGTGATTTAGCCATTTATGAAGCCTATTCTAATTTTAAAAAGAAAAAAGATCCTTTGGTTTACAGTGCCGGCGAACAATTATTAACAAAACACAGTGATTCAAAATATGCAAAAGAAGTTGTCGGTGACTTGGGGCAGATCGCCATTCAAAGCGGTGATTTTGACCGCGCTGCGGATTACTTTGAAAAATTCATGGCTTTGTATCCGAAAGATCCTCTCACGGTTACATTAATGAAGAGTTCGGCCGTTCTTCGTGAAAATCAGGGTGAATATGATACCGCTTACGAGCATTACAAAAAGCTTGGAACACCCTTTCCGAAGTTAGCCGATTTGCTCGCGAAAAGTAAAAAATGGAAGCAACTCAATCAGCTCGCGACGAGCCAAGCGAGTCAAACTATAGTTTCTGCCTATTACACTGGTTTAAGTCTGGTTAGATTGGGCGAAAAAAAATCAGCTATTCCTTATTTTGATAAAGTGCTGACCTTTCACCCGAAAAACGAAGACGAAAAAACTATTTCGGCTCACTCACTCTATCTGAGATCAAGCGAAGCATTGAAAGATTACAAGCAGCTTAAATTCGGTCGTGGCGATGACGGCGCAGTCACGAAACTTAAGGGCGAAAAACTTCAGATTTTAAATCAATATTATGACAAAGTTATTGCCTACGGTAATGGTAAATGGGTTATAGGTTCGCTCTACGAGCTGGGTCAATCTTATCGTGAATTTTCCGAATTTCTTTTGCAGGCACCGATTCCTGCGGGTTTAACTCCTGAAGTTGTTGCGGCCTATAAGCAGGCCATTCAAACGCAATCTGATGAGTATCGAAACAAGTCGGCACAGTACTTCAAATCCTGCCTTTCTAACGCCGAAAAATTCGAAGTGTTTACTCTTTTCGTCAAGGGCTGCAGATCAAACGGAGACTATCTTGTCGATGAAGCCATTGACGAAGTTAAACCCAGAAAGCCGGCCGGTGCTTCGAAAGCGAGTTCAGAAGTGCAGGGCATACGACAGTCGTTGCTTGATAAACCGGATCAGCCTGAATTAGTTAACAAACTTGGCCAGATTTATATGCGAAATCAGGATTTCGGTATGGCTAAACTTGCGTTTAACAGATTTCTCGAGATGAAACCGCAAAACCCGGAAGCTCTGGCATGGTTAGGGGTCATCGAGATGTATTCGCAGGATTTTGAAAGAGCCAAAATCTATTTTAAGTCATCACTTGAAATCGATAAAAGCACCGGCCTCAGTCAGCTTGGTCTTGCTTCAATGTATAAAAAATTCGGGTTTACCCAACTGTTTTCACAAATTTCAGGAAAGCTTCCGGCTAATAAAAAACAATTCGGAAAAATACATCCTTGGATTGAAGAAGTTCTTTAAATGAATGGTCTAGACGTAAAAGCCAACCGCGAGATGACAATCAGACTTTTTCAAGACGGAAATCAGTTTTTTGAAAATAAATTTGAAAAAGATTCGCTGAGCGTCGGCCGCGAAGAGGGCGTTGATTTAATAGTTGAAGATCGTTCAATTTCAAGAAAGCATCTGCAAATAGACCTCGAGCAGGGATCTATTTTCGTGCAGGATATGGGCTCTTCAAACGGAACATTCGTCGACAACGAGCGTATCATTGTAAAAACCCGGGTGACCAGCCAAACGCACATTCGAATCGGCAAGATCATCATTCAGATCATCACGCCTGAGTCCAAACGCCCAAAGACCTTAGATCTGCCGGGGTTGTCGCCGTCAACTGGTGAATCTCCGCAGACGGATAGAGATAGTTCCGAGCTGACGCTTTCCAGGATAGCCTTTAAAGTTGAAGAGGCTATTTTAAAAGCCAATGAAAACTCGGCAATTCACGAACCTCAAGAGATTTCGGCAATGATCGACCGAAATTTTATAGAGCAGATGACCCGCCAACATGAAAGCTCGACAAAATTTCCGAGCAAAAAAATAGAATCGCTGGTTTTGTGGAACGACCAAATTTATAATATACAGGAGTTCGGTTACCGTGAAACGATCGTGGTCGGGCCTACCTATGACGACTCTATTCATATACCCTCGGTGCCGTTTAGATGGTCGCTGAGTAAATACGATTTTCAGGAAGCCATTTTTCAGGTACCTAAAAATCTCAACGTTTTTGCCATTCGCGGAAAAGTATTTTTATCAAAAGAACAGCTTCTTAAAGAAAAGCGACTTACCGAAAGTGCCAACAGCCTGCAGATTCAGATTTCTTTTTATGATGTCTTAAGGGTAGAAATTGATGCCAAAACCCAGCTTTACTTCAGATATGTTCCGTCGGCGGTTGATTTAGATAAGAAAAAATTGTTCGACCCCGATACCTTGGTTAAATTTGCCATTCTGGCATCTTTCGTTTTACACTTTTTACTGGCTATGCTGATGATGATGATACCGAAAGAAAAAATTCAGCCCAAAATAAATAAAGCACCGGAACGAATCGCGAAATTAATCGTTGAAGAAAAACCGGCTCCACCTCCGGTAATACCACCGCCCGAGGAAAAGAAACCAGAACCTCCACCGCCCGAAGAAAAAAAGCCTGAGCCTCCACCTCCCCCGGTAAAAAAAGTTGAGCCGCCGAAGCCCAAGCCAAAGCCCAAACCGATACCGATAAAAAAGCCTGATCCGCCGCCTAAAAAAGAGGTGGTGAAAAAAATTGAACCGCCGCCGAAGCCGGTGCATAAAGCTGAGCAAGTGGCACCAAAACCCGTCGTTGTGCAACCTCCGCCAAAGCCAG
>JAYVIY010000358.1:0-7724 GCA_043769795.1 Pseudobdellovibrio sp.
CTCCGCAGCCGAGTTGATATGGTGATGACGGCTCACATCCTGTTCAAAAACGTAGATCCTAAATGGCCGGTTACTCTCTCTGAGATTTTCTTAAAAAAAATGATTCGCGAAGATCTAAAATACCGCGGCCTTATCATTACCGATGATCTTGATATGAAAGCGATGGCTAAGCACTATGACAAAAGCCAGATTCCAATTAGGGCCATGCAGGCCGGTGCAGACCTATTGCTTTACTGTAACGAGCCTGAATCTCCACCGGTTGCTATTGAAGGATTAATGGAGGCCGTAGCACAGGGCCAGCTTAACAAGTCGGATCTCGAGCAAACTCATAAAAAGATTTTAGATGTAAAGAAAGTTAAAATACTGAGCCCCGATCCAAGACCTATCGAAGAGGCCATGGAAGTCATCGGTTGCAGTGAACATATGTATTTAGCTGAAAGTATTCGTAACGGAAAAATGCCGGAAGGCCTTATCGAAGAATACTAGTCACCAAAAAGAGTTTTTTTAGATTTAGTAGAACCTTTTGTTCTCAAAGCTGCTTTTCTTTTAGTTCCTGCAGCTGCTTTTTTGTGTTTACGGATCAGTTCAGTTTTCTTTGTTTTAGATGCCATTTATTACCCCATTAATTGGAAGACTATTTTTTAAGCTGCGCTTTAAGTAAAATCTCTGCTTTTCTATCAAAAAGGAAAACCTAAGTCAATTAAGTGCTTATCTTCGGTTTTATCCTCTGTATTTGATATAAATGCGTAATGAAGGCCGAATTGGGGGCCAGCAAAGCCCAAACCGGCAGAAATGTAGTCTTTATTTAAGACTTTGTTCTGTTGAGCCCCCATGCGGAAGACAACCCAATCATTGATGTAGTTCTCGAAACCAAGCATATAATTTAGCTTTTCTGTATTATTATTAGGCGCTGATTCAATATCAAATCTCAGGCGAGCAAAGTTCTGATAAGTATAACTTAGTCCAACGGCCAAAGTCTGCTGAGCCTGAAGATTTTCGGCCAAAGCTATTTTATTTGAGCTCAATTTATTGGCTACCAGACCAATTCCGAAATTGGTCGATGCCGCATACGTCATGGCTAAATCCAGAGTTGTCTGGCGGTACTTTTGCTCGGTGGTTTGTGTAAGGGCGTTGGTGTATTCCATCATCGAACCTGTGCCGCCAATTGCAAACTTCTTCCACCTTCGCGACGCAAAACTCAAACCCAGTTGCTGAGTATCAATTGCCGTAGTTTGAGTTTTCACAAAACGCAGTGCTGCGGGCAAATAAACATCCTTGCCGTTATCACTCACCGTCATCGCCCAGGCATCCGCAGAGTAGTTCACCGAAAAATTTTTAGTCGGTAAATCTGAAACCGTCGCTGGATTAAGTAGGATTCCATCAATTGGTTCGACGGCTCCGCGGCCGGTTCCACCAGTTGCCGTAGATACCGCACCCACCGCGGCGTACACTTCGGTTATGACCAAGAATGAAATTGCAAAAATAATAATTTTCATAAATTGACGTTACCAGAGTTGATGTAAAAGTGAAGATAAAAAGTCCGGCTAATTAATAACTGGTACTGCTTCGGATACAGACGCTTGCGTATTGTGGACAACGACCCAGACGCCGCGCCACATCTCCAGTTTTATTTCCAACATAGGTTACACCCATTCTGGTGAAACGCGAAAGATAGCACTCTTTGGTAACGTCATATTGAACCCCGATATCTTCTGTTGGAGCCGATAGAATAAGGCCTGTTGTCGGCAAATAACAGTCGGTCTGCTTGTTGACAAGACACAAAGTCGGGTTCGTTGTTCGGGTTGCCGGATTGTAGACGGTATTTGCAGCGTAAAAAAGGCCGACGCTCCAAAGATCTTCGCTGTAATGGCGCCGGATATTTTTAACTCGTGTCGAAATACTTGAAACCAACAGGTCACTTGCAATCAATTCAGAACAAGAGGGCTCTGATATTTTTCGATTATTGAGCTGATTCGTTTTCATTATCAAAACGCTGTCGCAGGCCCACGAAGCACCCCCGACGAGTTTGCCGTCGTCCAAAGTTTTTTCGGTCACTTTCGACATCAGGTTTTTACGCTGGCTGGGTATACTTGAATTTCTTGAAGTAAAACTCAGGTCGTAACTGCGGCCGTAGGCGCGCTTGAAATCGGTGTTTGATTTTCTTTTCGGTGCGTTCAGACCCATGCTGGGAGTCAAATCAAAAGATGATATCATAGATTGATTTCCGTAAGTCGCCGCAAGAATATAAGTAAATGAGTTGAACTTTGACCGCACGATGTCCGAATACTCTTCACCGGCTCCTAAACCATCATCAGCTTCAGCCACCGGCGGAAAAGTGGTATCAAATGCGCTTGAATATCCCAGCGAGCCCTCAATTGCCTCAGGGCTCGATTTGGTACCGATATTAAAAATTCGTGGGCCTTCCGAAAGTATGGTTTTATTTGGTCCAAACTGAACATTTTTTGTAATTGATGTTAGCACCGGGTCACTGGAAAGGTATCCGCCGCCTTTGTAGATTCCATCTCGATTAAGTGTAATCGCCGGAACTGCACTCGTATCAATTACATCAGGCGCAACATTTAAATCACTTGCGGTTCTTACTGCGAACTGAATCTGCAAATCCTTATTTGCGTTTGAGTTCTGCAAAATATATTGAATTTGGGAAGAAGTTACCGCGGTATTCGGAAAAGTGGGGTCAACGTAGTTGGCCAAATATTGTAAAAATTCAGAACGCAGCTTAAGGCCGCCTTTAATAGCCCCTGTACCAGTTGTATCAACAAAGCCCTCATTAGCTCCAAACTTCATTCCATGAATTTTTCCAGATTGGTTCAGCCCGACTCCTACACAAGAATTGTACGATATCGTGTCTAATGCTAAATCGTAGGCAAACGGAACTCCGTCTATAATTTTGGCTACATTATCGAGGTCTGTGGATTGAGAAGACAAAAGACTCGGGGTTTTTTGCGCAGAACAAGAATACAACAGCGCCGCCGCTATCAGCGCCACCGCGACTGACAATCCATTTTTAATAGCAGACTTTTTCATCATTTTCATATTAACACATTCTGTTACTTCGTTCTTTAATTACTCAACTTCCTGTCTCATTATGATATATTTTCAACAACATGAAAACATATCTCCTGCTGCCCCTCTTGACGATAGTCCAGCTTTTCACTTGCAGTGCGAATGCTTACGTACTTCCGCTCGACACTATTTTGCGCAAAACCACGAGCCTTTCAGGCAACACGATTATTTCAGTCGAGCAAAATGTAATCTTCCGAGAAGGCAATATCGACTATGTGATTAAAGAAGAATGGCTCATTGAGGGTGACAAGAATCTTAAACTCACAGCGACCGGAACCGGCGAACTTAAAGATTTATTTAAGGTTTCTTACTTATATAACAACAAAAAGAGAACGCAGGTTCTCGGAAAAAACAAAGTAGTCACCGATTCCACTCATGAACTCTTTGAAAAATTTCTTACAATAAAATCCGTAGATTCTTACTTAGGCTATCTCAAAGAATTGGGCATTTCGCAAAAAGTCCGCTTATCTCGGGCCAGCGGCACAATCAGTTTAGCCATCGGCGAACCCTCAACAGAGCGTACACTTTCTCCGCAGTTTTGGATTGATCAGGACTTCTTTCATTTAAACAAAATACGTTTTCCTTCTGAGGCTGAAGTTGAATTTTCCGAATATAAAAAATACGGCACACTTCAGTATCCTGATCTGAAATTTGTTGCGTGGGCCGACAAAGCCGCAACCATTAAAGTGACCAAAGTTTCTACCAAAACCGACGCTACCATAAAAAGTTTTTATCCGCAGTCTTTAGATACTCCTTCAGAAATTCTTCTTGGCAGCAAAGGCGCCGTCGGTCAGAAAATTGAAGATTTTTACAAGAGATTTCGATGACCGAAAAGCAGACTGTAATTGTTGCAGTTGATGCTCCTCTGAGTGAAAGCCTAAGCTACTTACAAAATGAAAACTTCGCGGTTAAGCGCGGAGATTCGGTCATTGTGCCTCTTGGAAAACGCAGTGTTTCCGGAGTTGTCGTTGATACTTTAGCTGAAGTGCCGGCTTTCGAAATGAAGCCGATTCAATCGCGTAACGAAAGCCTACCTCCGCTCTCAGACTCACATCTTGCTTGGCTTGAATGGATCGCCGAATATTACATTCACCCGTTGGGTCAGGTTGTTCAGCTTTGTTTTCCCCCACTAGAAAAATCAACCAAGGTGCGAAAAAGCAATCGCCCTTCAGTTATTCCTGACATACCGAAAAAACTGCAGCACGCACTAAATACAGAGCAACAACTCTGCGTCGATGCTATTCTGGATAAAAAGGGGTTTTCAACACACTTGGTTCACGGGGTAACCGGTTCGGGTAAAACCGAAGTTTATCTCGAGCTTTTTGAGAAAACTCTACTTGAGGGAAAACGCGGAATTTTTTTACTCCCAGAAATATCACTGACTCCGCAACTTATTCACCGTTTTGCCGGCAGGTTCGGTGATCAGATCGCTGTTCTTCACTCTCAGTTGACAGACCGTGAAAGAACCACCCAGTGGTGGGACATCATCGAAGGTCGAAAAAACATTTTAATCGGCGCCAGGTCTGCAGTATTTTGTCCGGTCGAAAACCTCGGGCTAGTTGTTGTAGACGAAGAGCACGAGTCAAGTTTTAAACAAGATGAAAAATTGAAATACAGTGGCCGCGACTGCGCCGTTATGCTCGGACACTTTAATTCATGTCCGGTCGTTTTGGGTTCTGCAACGCCAAGTCTTGAATCTTGGAAAAACGCGATTGATGAAAAATTTTCGCTCCACCAGATAAAAAAACGGGTCAACAATCGCCCGCTTCCTGATATTGAAGTCGTCGATATGAGGCTTGAAAAAGACCTCGAAAAGAAAAGTGCAGAAAAACCTTCGTGGCTATCGCAGAGCCTTTATAATGAAATAAAAGCGAGTATCGAAAAAAAAACTCAAGTGGCGTTACTGCTGAATCGCAGAGGCGTTGCTCAATCGGTTTTCTGTCCTGATTGCGGACATTCTACAGAGTGTCCGAATTGTGATGTCAGCTTAACATTGCACGCTAACGTTCATCTCATTTGTCATTATTGCGATTACCATGAAAATTTTAAAGTTAAATGCCCGGATTGCAAAGTTGGTGAATTAGTCAATCTCGGATTGGGAACCGAAAAAGTCGAAAGTGATCTCAAGAGATTGTTTCCCGAAAGCGTTGTTGCTCGCGCTGATCGCGACGAAGTGACCAGTCGAGTTGAAATGGAAGAACTCATCAGAAAGATGGAAGCTTCTGAAATTGATATACTCATCGGGACGCAAATGATCGCAAAGGGGCTCGATTTTTCGAACTTAAAATTAGTCGGACTTTTGTTGGCTGACGTTTCATTCAATCTTCCTGATTTCAGAGCGGCCGAAAAGAGTTTTCAATTAATTACACAAATGAGCGGGCGCTCCGGGCGTCACGTCGGAAATAACGAAAGCCCCGGTAAAGTCATTATTCAGACCTACAACACTGAACATGAGAGCGTTCTTTTTTCAAAAAATCATGACTACCATGGTTTTGTCACTTCAGAGCTGAGTAACCGCCAGCAGCTTAATTATCCGCCATTTCACAAATTATCGGCAATTCGAATTCAGTCGCTTGACTTAGGAAAAGTTAAAGAAGCGTCTGAAATGCTGATTCAAAGAGCGCAAATGCTAATGGAGAAGTTTTCTGTTTTCAGCGAAATTGAAGTTTTAGGTCCGGCTGCGGCGCCGATAGCCAAACTGAGAAACCAATATCGCTACCATGTCTTACTGAAAAGCGCTCGCCATAAAACTTTAAATCAGTTTATACGAAAAATAATCGGAAACTCGAAATGGCTGCCTAATCAGACAAAAGTCATTGTTGATATTGACCCGCTTAATTTACTGTAAAATAATGGACTAACATGGCTGTCTGTCCGAGTTGCTCTTTAAATGTTACTGAAATTTATCCAGTCGAGCTGGCATTACGCGATCGCGTTCGAAAATCCGATCCCGATTTTGATGTTAAAGACGAAATGTGTCGGTCGTGTATAAACGAACTTCGCAAAAAAGCTTTTGGCTCCGGTGGCCTGCTTTTGGCTCAAGAACGCGCTGGCGAAGACCGTAAAAAAAGACTTTGGCAATCAAGAGTTTCGCTGATCAAAAAAGGTCATGCACTGATGTCAAACAGACTTTATTCCGAAGCCGCTGTTTCATATGAAAAATATCTTAAGGTTCTCGAGCTTACGTTTGACTGTAAGCCGGGCAAACTGACGCCTGAGTCTTTAAAAGAATCTGCAAAAACTGCCGAGCTGACAATTATCGTCGGAGCCTACTGGGACCTGCTCAGAATTTACGATTCAAGCAACCAGTATTCGGCACGACAAAGACATGTTGCAGTTCAATTGGCGAAATTTCTTAATTACACACCTGTTTATCCCGACATTATGAAAAAGGCCGCCATTTTTTTAAAACAGGCCAAGCATCCCGAAATCGTTAAAACTTTTATTTCAACCGCAAAAAAGAAACGAAGTCGGTGTTTTATTGCAACGGCGGCTTTTGAAGCGCCGGTGGCTTACGAAGTTCAGTATTTGCGTGTTTATCGTGATCAGGTTTTAAAGAAAACCTACTTCGGAAGAAAATTTATTTATTTTTATTACAAGTTATCTCCTGCAATTGCAGCATTTTTGGATAATACGAAGTGGTTGAAACCTCCGGTCAGAGCCATTTTGCGTTTCTTGATTAAATGCGTCAGTTAATATTTTTCACAGATTCTCTTGCAACTTAAGCCCCGCTCCGAGAACGTATATCTCTATGCACATCTACGATTATATCATCATTGGAAGCGGCCTTACCGGATTAACGATCGCTAAAAAATTAAGCCAAGAAACGGAAAACATCCTCGTTCTTGAAGCTCAGGACTTTATAGGTGGCGGTAATCACGCAGCCACGCTGAACTCCACATCCATAAGCAATGGATTGAGATTTTTTCCTTCTTCAGACATCTCTTTCAAGGCCATCGGGTTTTTAGAAGAGTTGATTTCACGCAAATTGGTTAGTTCAAGCCAATCGAGCTGCGTTGAGACTTATGAATCCAGTGGATTTAAAAAATTCGTCGGCTTTGGTGAAAAGTCTCCGGCGTTTTATGAGCAACTTTCCTATTTTCTTTCTAATGAAGAATTACTTCTTTCTGAAAACACTCAGGATTGGATTCATTTTCTTGCCGAAGGATTGCAGGAAAAAATTCAGTTGAAGTCTATCGTTACTAAATTCGGGTTTGAAGGTTTAGATTCGGAAAAACCTAAATTAACTCATTTATATGTCAATGGAACTAAAACGATACATGCGCTGAATTTTGTTTTTGCAGGACCTGTTAAGGATTTAATCAATCTGGTTCCTGAAGATGTTTTAAATGCCCGCGCCAAAGCTAAGCTGAAAAAATCGAAAGCTTGGCAAGGGGTTTGTTTAGATTTGTTTCATAATTTAGCAGTAGAAAAATCGAATTTGTTTTTACTCGATGGCACAACTGACGATGAAATTGGCCCATGCATCGGCCGATTTTTGCCGAAGGCTGACGTAGGCCAAATTTCTCAATGGATGAGTTTTATCGACTCTGAAACTGCAGAAGATACCGAAAATATCGGCTTGGTACTTAAAAAAATGAAACGCCAGATTAAGCGCGCTTTTCCGGAACTATCTGACT
>JAYVIY010000359.1:0-7706 GCA_043769795.1 Pseudobdellovibrio sp.
AAAAAGCTTGAAAATGTTAGGGCTGTTGCAAAAAAATATGATCCGGAATTACTTAATAGCGGAGCGAACATTCAGTTTTTTAATATTTCGGCTCCGAGTGCGGCCTATTCTCGTGTTCTGATTATGATTGATAAGAAGGCGAACCCAAGCGTCAGTGCAGAAGCAGTGTTGAAAAGTTTTTCATCTTATAAACGGTCGGCCTTACCGAGCACTCATATTTACGAATATTCGGATGCGGGCAACATTGTGCAGAGCAAAATTAAAACCAGCATAGGGTCGGATACAAGTTGGAAGCTTCCACTCGCCGCCGAGCCGATTAAACCCGATCAGTATTTGGTATTGAAAAAATGCCGGCAGATCTTTGGCTGGAAATGCGTAACTTCTCTTTATCGAACAGGTCAGCTTGGAGCAGGCAGTGATAACTTAAAATTTTTCTACGCTGGAATATATGATCTGGTTGCGAATCAAGACCATCCCGATTTTGCCGGCGACAAGCGCTCTTTTAATCAGATCACCGGAAGCACAGCACTCTACACGGTAAAAGAAAGCGCTAAATGGTTGCTTCTATACGGTATAGATTCGCAGTGGAATCAGAATTTAATTTCATTCACAACCCTCATCGCCGACGAATATGTAAAGGATTCTAAGCGGATAATAGAAAGATTGAGTGTGGACTTAAAAATTCCTGTATCAGACATTGTTAATTGATAAAATCTAAGCGATTTTTTTCGGGGCCATTGGTTTTGAAAAAACCGAGCTCGGCAAAACCAACTGATCTAAATTTATTTTACTTAATACTCTAGGAACATATCCTGTCGGCACGAGATAGCCGGCTTTATCTCTTTCGAAAATAGTTGAACGCGAAATAACATCGTGATCCATTCCGGTGAGCTCGACGATTTCGGAGATCTCTCTTTTCCCGCTGGAGAGCCGCCTGATTTGAATAACAAGATCAATGGCTTTCGACATCTGATAGCGCAGTTGTTTCAGCGGTAACTCAACACCTGAGAACTGTATTAAAGATTCAATTCTCGTTAAACAATCACTCGGAGAATTTCCGTGAATTGTTGTCATTGAACCTTCGTGGCCGGTATTCATCGCTTGAAGCATTTCAAAACTTTCATCTTTTCGGCACTCGCCGACGATGATTCGATCCGGTCGCATGCGCAAAGCATTGATCAGACAGTCTCGTGAGGTGATCTGCTTTTTTTCAGTCTGTACAGACTGCAGCGAAATCCAATTAGGATGGTTGAACTTAAGCTCAGCAACATCTTCAATGCTGATAATGCGTTCTTCCGGCGAAATCATAGATCCGAGGGTATTTAAAAACGAAGTTTTTCCGGTGCCGGTTCCTCCCGAAATAACGAGGTTTAGCCTTGCGGTCACTGCCGCTGCTAAAAATTTTGAAACAGTATCTGTCATGAACTTTTGGGCCACCAGATTATCAAAGGTTAAAGCCTTTACATGAAACTTACGAATCGTCAGGCTTGGACCTTTCGGCGACATCGGCGGTAAAGTAATGTTGTATCGATACCCGAAATCTTTAACGATTCCGTCAAAACAGAATTGTCCCGAAATGTCTTTTTTATCTGCCGATAGAACAGCGTAGATGAGTTCTTCAAACTGCCTTTGGTCGACGAACTTTGCAGTGGTTTCAACGATTAAGCCTTTGTGCTCAACGAAAATTCTATTCCAAGAGTTGATCATGATTTCTGAAATGTCTTCTGAAGCAATAAGAGTTTTAATTGGACCGAAATCAAATGCCATAATCTCTAATCGGCCAGATTAGGGTTAAAATACAGGACAAAGGTCGAAAAAAGCACTTAAGTCTATATAAACTTTAAGCATATCTGAAATTATACCGATAAAATAAGAACTACCTAATGAGGTGTCTCAAAATGAAATCATTTGTATTTTTGACGCCAGAAGAACACTTCTCTGAAGTTGTTAAAGAGGCCTGTAAAAACCGTCATATTGTGACCCAACCAGCGGTCGAGGTTTATCTCGTACAACTCCTGCAATACTATATGAATTCTAACAATTTTCATAAAGCCCCGGTGGATGAGGGCCAAGAAAAGCCACCTGATACTTTTGCGGAGATGTACCTTGTTGCAATTAATTCAGAAGGCACAAAACGAAAAGAGTTAATGAGAAGCGTGGCCGATCGCGCGCTTTACCTGACGGGGTTTTTCGGCGATTCATTGCAAAAGAAAACCGTCGACATTGAGTACTACGCAGAAATTGGTTCGGCCGCCTATTCGAACTTACATTCTTGGACAAAAGAAAACGCTGTTTCTCATGTTTATAAAACCTTTTCAAAACGTTTTATGGATTTTGTGGAAGTCTTAAGTTACATCAGCGAAAAGTCGAGTATCCAATCGGATCAGAATGTTCTTAGACTGTATGACCGCTATTTGCGCACGGGATCAGAGCTCGCTCGCGAAAAATTAAACGAACTCGGCGTTGTTACTTTACCAAAAGAACAATTGAAACTATCTAAGGCATAAGTTAGTTTTTATCTATGAGCTTTTCGCATATGATTCTTTTGGCTATTATTGCTTTGATCGTTATTCCGCCCGAAAAGCTGCCGGATGCTGCAAGACAATTAGCCCGATTCCTAAATGATTTGAAAAGAAATACATCCGGAATCTGGGATGATATTAAAAAAGACGCGCTACAAAAACCCGAAGACATCAATAGGCATAAACCAACTGTACCTGTAGAACCCGTGGGCGACACCGGCCATGATGCGGGCAGCATTACTCAAGCAGAGTCTGACAAAAAAAATCATGAATGAAAAAGTAGAAACCACACAGAATCAAGAAAATGACATGTCGCTCGTGCAACATATCGGAGAACTCAGATTTCGGGTTACCCGCGCCGCCTACGGAATTTTTGCGGGCATGGCGGTTTGCTGGGGCTTCAGTGATAAGATATTTAATTTTGTTCGCCATCCAATTCAGGAATATTTAGTTGGCGGCGGCTTAGTTTTTACCGCGCCGATGGATAAATTCATGGCGCATATTAAATTGGCCTTTATTGCAGGCCTTCTTCTGTCGGCCCCGTTCTGGCTTTATCAGCTTTGGAGTTTTATAGCCCCGGCACTTTACAAACGAGAAAAGAAATTCGCAGCGGGCTTTATTTTTTTCGGAACACTTCAATTTATTTTGGGATTGGCGTTCAGCTATTTTGTTGTGCTGCCGATGGCGTTTAAATTTTTGATGTCTTTTGGCGGTGAAATCGATAAGCCGATGATCACCATTGACCACTATTTAGATTTTGTAACTCAAACTGCAGTTGTTTTTGGATTGTGTTTTCAGATGCCGGTGGTTATTTCATTCTTGGGTTTGATAGGTGTCGTCAGTCAGAGATTTTTGAAGGAAAAGCGACGATATGCCGTAGTCGGCATTGCTGTGGTTTCAGCAATAGCGGCCCCGCCAGACGCCCTCAGTATGGTATTATTGCTGGTGCCGATGTGGTTGTTGTACGAAATTTCAATTGTAGTGGTCGGCATTTTTGAAAGCCAAAAAGCGACCGAAACCACTTAATTATTTCTCTACTTTTTTGGGTTCAAACTTAATTAACAAAGCACCTGATTCAACAGAGTCGCCTTGCTTAACACAAACCTCTTTAATTTTGACATCCTGAGAGCTTCGCATTTCATTTTCCATTTTCATCGCTTCCATAATCAAAAGCGGCTTTCCGGCTTTAATCTCATCGCCGGCCTTTACGAAAATTTCTATGATTTTACCAGGCATACCCGCTTTTAATTCTGCAGCCTCGCCGAGGCCGCCATCCTTTTTTAATGATTCATGTAAAAGCATTTCATCATTAAATATCTTTATTGTTCGAAATGAATTTCGGGTGAAAACCGTATATTCTGTATCTTGTCCGAGAACATCGATCAAATAGGATTTTCCTTCAAAAAGAAAGCTGATGCATTCTTCTGCAGTACGAAAATCATTCTTTGAAATGTCGTAATGTTTCCACTCTTCATTTTCAAGCTGTAACGAAACCTTCCAGTTGTGTCGACCTTCGGTAACGTCCACGTTGTATTTTTTTCCTCTGAGCTCTGCTTCGAAATACATAAATATCCTTTTTGCCTAGTAAGCGCTTAAGTACGAAGTTGAATTTTACGGCCGATTCGTCGCCAGTTTGAAGCCACATTCAAGCGCCTCACGTCTTTCGACTGTCGGTCGCGAAAAGCGGTAATTGCTGCCGAAATCAAGAAGACCGGGTCATCGATGTCTTTAAAAATAGCAGGCTCTAACACTTCAAAGTTTTTTTCAATAAACTGCGTGGTGTAGCTGCCGTCTAAAAACTTCGGATGCTTTAGAATAGTCTTGTGCAGAACGATGTTGGATTTTATTCCCGTTAAAACAAATTCAGAAAGTGCGCGCTCCATTCGGTCTATGGCCTCTTCGCGGGTTTCGCCCCAAGTTATGACTTTTGCTATCATCGGATCATAATAAATGGGGACTTCATAGCCGGGGTACGCATAAGAATCGATGCGAAGAAATGGCCCTTGGGGATGGCGACAGGCTCTGATTTTTCCGGGGTTGGGTTTGTAAGTTACAGGGTCTTCAGCACAGATGCGAGCCTCAATAGCGTGACCTTTTTGTCGAATATCCTTTTGTTTGAAACTCAGAGGTTTACCTTTTGCAACCCAGATCTGTTCTTTAACCAGATCGTAGCCGGTTACGAGCTCTGTGATCGGATGCTCCACTTGAAGTCGGGTATTCATTTCCATAAAGTAGAATTCTTTAGTCTGATTATCGAAAATAAACTCGATCGTTCCGGCGCCGACATAATTAATAGATTTTGCAGCATTAACAGCTGTCATACCCATTCTATTTCTTACCTCGTCAGGAACACTTGGTGAAGGCGACTCTTCGATAATTTTCTGATGTCGTCTCTGCACCGAACATTCGCGCTCAAAAAGATGCACGACGTTGCCGAAATTATCACCGAAAACCTGAATTTCAATGTGCTTCGGATCATTAATAAATTTTTCAACATAAACAGTTGGATTCGCAAAATAATTCAGACCCTCGGATCGGCAGGCTCGGAAAGCGCTTTCAAGCTCAGCTTCAGAACGAACAACTCGCATTCCTTTGCCGCCGCCGCCAGCCGAAGCTTTTATAATTATCGGAAAACCGATTTTTTTTGCAATCGCATGAGCCTCTTCAACAGTTTCAATTTCGCCGTCGCTTCCGGGAACCAATGGTACACCGGCTTTTTTCATGAGAGCTTTTGCAGAAAGTTTGTCTCCCATGGCTTCCATATTTTCCGGAGTTGGGCCGATAAAAGTAATTCCCGCTTTTTTACAGGCGCGCACGAAAACGGCGTTTTCAGAAAGAAAACCATAGCCGGGGTGAATTGCATCCGCGCCAGCCTGAAGTGCAACTTCAATAATTTTCTGATAATTCAAGTAGCTATCTTTAGAAGGTGAAGGCCCGATGTGGTAAGCTTCATCAGCTAAAAACACATGGAGACTGTCACGGTCGGCATCGCTGAACACAGCGGCAGAAGCAATACCAAGCTCGCGACAGGCGCGGGTAATACGAATAGCGATCTCGCCACGGTTAGCAATTAATATTTTTTTAAACGGAGGGGTAATCATAATGGAATGTTCCCGTGTTTCTTAGGAGGAATAATATCGCGTTTGTTTTTTAACATTTCAAGCGAGTCGATGAGTCTCTTTCTCGTCATAGAAGGCTCGATAACTTCATCGGTATATCCGAGTTCGGCAGAGACGTAAGGATTGCTGAACATCTCTTCGTATTCGGCGGTCAGCTTGGTCCGTTCGGCTGCAGGATTGCTGGCTTTCGCAATAGCTTCGCGCTGAATTATATTAACAGCTCCTTCGGCGCCCATGACTGCAATTTCCGCTGACGGGTAAGCCAGGTTAATGTCACTTCGTAAAAGTTTTGAACCCATTACGATGTAAGCGCCGCCGTAGGCTTTTCGTGTAATCAAAGTAACCTTCGGTACAGTTGCTTCAGCATAGGCATAAAGAAGTTTTGCGCCATGAGTGATGATTCCGTTCCATTCCTGGTCTTTTCCCGGTAAAAATCCGGGTACATCGACCAAACTTACAATCGGAATATTAAAAGCGTCACAAAAACGAATGAATCTTGCGGCCTTTCGCGAAGCTTCAATATTTAAACAACCGGCCAGCACCTGTGGTTGGTTGGCCACAATACCGACGGGTCTTCCGTTAAGCCGCGCATAGCCCACTATAATATTTTGCGCGAAGTTTTTATGAATTTCCAAAAAATAACCCTCATCGACGACTTCAGAAATTAACTGTAACATGTCGTAAGGTTTTTTTGGACTGTCTGGTATAAGGGTATTAATTGCATCAGTAAGACGATCGGGGCGGTCTTTTGGAGCTAGCGCCACAGAGTCATCTAAGTTATTCGAAGGTAAGAAACTCATTAATTCACGGATAAGCAACAAGCAATGTTTGTCGTCTTTAGCAGTAAAATGGGCAACGCCTGATTTCTGCGAATGAGTAATTGCACCACCCAACTCTTCTTTTGTTACTTCTTCGTGGGTTACGGCTTTGATTACATCGGGGCCGGTTACAAACATATAACTTGTATTTTCAACCATGAAAACAAAATCAGTAATTGAAGGAGAATACACAGCACCACCGGCACAAGGGCCCATGATTGCAGTAATTTGGGGAATAACTCCGGAGCTGAGAACATTCCGCGAAAAAATATCTGCATAGCCACCGAGAGACTCAATTCCCTCTTGAATGCGGGCACCACCCGAATCATTAATAGAAACGAAAGGGGCTCCGTTTTTTAAAGCCAGATCCATTGCTTTGCAGATTTTATTCGCCTGCGTGCGCGACATTGATCCGCCGGTCACAGTGAAATCTTGCGATGAAACGTAGACGAGCTTTCCGTTAATTCGGCCATAACCCGTAATGATTCCGTCCCCGTAAGGTTTGTTGTTTTCCATTCCGAAATTAATACACCGGTGGGTAACGAATCGGTCCATTTCGATGAAACTACCCGGATCCATTAAGACCTCTACGCGTTCTCGCGCCGAAAGTCTGCCGCCCTTTTTGTGTTTAGCTAGCTTTTCAGGACCACCGCCGGCCAAAGCCATTTCGTTTCGCTTTTCTAACTCATCAATTTTTTTTTGCATCATTTCAGTCATAAAATTCCTCAATTATAATTATTAGGGATACGCGCGACCATATAAACGGGGAAAGGCGCCGGTTTCACGCACATGCGGTAATCCGCAAATCCATGCGACAGCTCTTTCCAGCCCCAAGCCAAAACCTGAACTTGGCACGCTGCCGTAGCGGCGAATGTCCAGATACCATTCGAAATCTTTTTGATTTAAACCATGTTCTTTAATTCTCTGAATTAAAGTTTCAACACTTTCCTCACGCTGACCGCCGCCGATAACTTCGCCATAACCTTCGGTAGCTAGTAGATCACAACCCATAGCATAACCTTTATCCTGCGGATCTTCTTTCATATAGAAAGCTTTAATTGCCTGCGGATAATGGTGAACAAAAACAGGCTTGTCAAAGCGCGACGAAATAATAGTTTCGTCGGTAGCTCCAAAATCATCACCGATAATAAACTCTGGATTTTCTTTTTTAATAATCTCAGCAGCTTCTTTATAATGTAAGCGTGGAAATACGCCTTTGATTCCTTCAAGTTTTGAAATATCTCGCT
>JAYVIY010000360.1:0-7668 GCA_043769795.1 Pseudobdellovibrio sp.
TATTTTTTTTATAGCGATTGCGATTAGTTTTGTTGTTTCTTTTGTTCTTGGCGTGGTGATATCTCACCGAGTGGCAGGGCCCATGGTAAAGCTTAAGAAGCATTTCGAAAATGTCGGCGAAGACAAACTGAACGACACCACGGTGCAGTTTCGCGAAAACGACTTCTTTAAGGAAGTCGCCTTGGCTTATAATTTACGGTTTAAAGACAGAAAATAGACTGTTACTCAAGAACCAAAGTATCCCAAGCCGTTTTAACAATAACACCTGAAATATCGTCGCCGGGGTTTAATTTGCAATCGTGACCATTGCTTAATCCCACTTCGACTCCCTTTTCAAGAACTTCACTGAAATCGAGAGGGCAAACCTGACTGATGTTATATTGAACGACTGACTTTGCATCGATACTAACAACACATTCAGACATATCTTTTGAAATGATCTGTCCTACTTTTGCGATGATCTGGGCTTCGCCAGTGCAAGTCGGTGCATTAGCGGAAGCTAACTGTGAAACTAAAAGCGCTGCCATTATGATTAGAATTTTCATATTTTTTCCTTTGTCGGTTTATAAATTCTCAGGAAATATAACAGATATTAAGCCAATATGTATTAGCATTTATTGAAGATTTAAGTTTCCTGTGAAAATTTTATCTGTCGAGTGACAAAAAGTTTTTCATTTTTTACCGGAAACCCATTGCTGAATCTTTCGGCCAAAGCGGTTATGGTCAAACTGGGGTTCACCCCTAAATTCACCGGAATTACACTGCCATCGCACACATAAAGCCCTTTATACCCGAACACTTCGTGATTGCTGTCGATGACACCGTCTAATTGTGAGCTCCCTATGTTGCATCCTCCTAAGATATGAGCGGTTGCCGGAATACCGAGTAAAACTTCCGAGGCTGCATTTTGTGGCTCGCCATTAATCATGGAGGCAACCTTTTGCGTGGCCTCTTGCGCTATGCTGAGAAAACTCGGAAACTTTTCAGATTGAGCTCCTGCAGCCAAAGTTTTACGACCGAACAAAAACAGACTGCGGGACAACTTGAGTTTCATATGAAAGTCCACGGTTTGCATCACCAGTAGAATAACTGACTGTTTGGCCCAGTCTTTTACAAATAGCATCTTTAAAACTCGTGGCAGTCTTGTCAGAATCGTAACTATCAGCTTAAGTGGACGCACCAAAAGACTTCCGTCCGGAGTCATCGGAACCGCAAGAAACCGCATCAATGACGAGCCACTGTTATACCTGACCGGTTCAATTTTGGTGTTTTCATCAGGATGAATCGCCGAGCCAATCGCGATACCCCGAGACAGATCAAGCTCTGTATTCAGACTGGTTACTCCGCATAAACTCTCGCCGTTCGTTCTGACGTATTCTCCCAGCTTATCTGAAATAGCAGGCAGAGTTTTAAAGACTTCGCGGTTTTTTAATAAGAGGGAAATGCTTCCGAGAACCCCGGCTGCAACAATAACTTTTTTCGCTTTGAATCTGATTTCAGAAACCTTAAACAAATCACGAACCGATTGCGCCACAACGACATAATGATCGCCTAAAGAAATAATTTGATTAACTTTAAGCTCGGGTATGATTTCGGCACCCCACTTCTCCGCAAAAAAAAGATAATTTTTGTCCAGCGTATTTTTGCCGCCATCACGACAACCGACCATACAGGCACCACAACCGGTGCAAGCACTCCGCATGGGACCCTCACCGGAAAAGTACGGATCTTTTTGCTTTGTACCCTGTCCGAAGTAAACACCAACTTCGGTGAGGTGATATGTTTTCGAGGCGCCGATCTGACCCGCAAGCTTTTGCATTATGGTTTCAGCTTCTGACACAATTTTATTAGTCTCGACCCCAAGCATTTTCTGGGCAACCTGGTAAAAAGGCTTAAGCCCTTCGAGCCATTCGAAATTTTTTGGCCAGGATGCATTCATAAAAACCGAGTCTGCAGGTTTCATCAGGGTATTGGCGTAAACCAGACTACCTCCACCAACGCCTGCGCCGTGCAGGAGCATGACGCCTTTTAAAAGCGTGATCTGCTGAATGCCGAAACACTTAATAATCGGCGCCCACAAAAATCGTCGTACATCCCAATTGGTCTTTGCAAAATCCTGAGGTTGAAATCGCCTGCCTTTTTCAATCACTGCAACTGAATAGCCTTTTTGCGCCAGTCGCATAGCCGCCACACTGCCGCCGAAACCGCTTCCGATTATTACGAAATCAAATTCTTTCATGTCTTCGTTTTATAACAGTTTAGTTGTTATGTTGAGGTCAAAAATGAAAATTTTACCATTTCGATTTGTCGAAAATCCACCTCCTAGACGAAAGGGTAAACCTGAATTCTTGAGGTTAAGATTTTCCGGACATTTTAAGATTTTTTGATATCGAGCTTGCCTCAAATTGAAATAATGTATTCAATGGTTGGATGGTTGCTGTTCTCGCTCAGCGTGGGCGACGTTTATTACTTTATTTTTATACTTTAGTTAGCATGAGTTCAACGGCTGTTGTGATTAATCCGGCCAGTGCTTGGATGCAATATTGGTCTGCCAATAGAGTCAGTATTCTGATGTTTACTGTAGTCAATACGGCGGTCACAACGGCTTCAGAAGTTACTTCGCGCACCATCTATCCAGCAATAACCGGTCACGAGCACCAAAGCTTTTTTGTACAAAGCCAGAGCGGACAAAGAAAGATTCATCAGCAATCTCTGGTGAGTATCTTAATGACTCTTTTTGCCTCTTTGTTGGGCGGCCCGGTTTACTTCATGAAGCGAAGAAAAAGTCGTTTCCTCTTTTTCATAATATTTGGAACTTTCAATTCTTTGATCAGTCAGGGAATTTCGTCATTCTTACGCGACGGATTTGTTGCAATTATTCTTGCTCGGCTTGCATTTGATTTTTTCTATAATGGCAGTGTTAAATTTTTGTTATTCGAGTACACCCGTCCCGTGCTACTTCGCTTTCGCACGAGTTACGCAAAAGTCGGAGCCGTACGCGTCACACAAGATTTCTTGACCACATTCTTTCGCGTTGTAATGCTCAACCTAATAGGCCTAAGAGGTTAGACTAAAGGAGAGCAAATGTTAAAACGTTCTGTCGGGTTGCTGATCGCAATCCTGTCTTTAAATCTGCACGCACAAGATAACACTGCGCAATTACCCGATTTAAGCACTCTATCACAAAGTGGTTCAATCATGGGCCCGGGTAACTCAAGTTATCCGGTCAGCAAATCTTGGCAAATGTTAACCACCGTTATGAAAAACGTAAACGTTTTTGATTCTGTGGTGACCAAAATTGAAGAAGTAGTTTGCGGTTCCGACCAAAACAAGTCGGTTCTAATTGTCGGCGAACCCTCACTGGCTTACCAATATATCTTCGCCAGACTGGCAACAAATGCTTCGGGCGTCTGCCCCAAAAATATGTGGCATGTCGATGTTAACATCAGTAAAATTGAAGCCGGACACCACTATGTGGGCGACGTCGATGAATACTGGGCGCAAAACATCTTAAAACCCTCAGAAGGAAAAGATGTCATTATGTACATCAGCTCTATCAGTGGATTAATCGGTTTGGGCTCACACTCTAATGACGATACCGGCATTGAACGCGAGTACGCCAATAATATTACATCCGGAAAAATGCGCTCGATCTCTTTTATCGACAAATATGAATACAATGATATCAGCCGCTCAAGAAACGCTTATGTCCTTGAAGCTTTTTCTGACAAAATCATTTTGCCTTCGATTGACGGTATGCAAACCTACCTCTTGATTGACAGCATGATGAAGACTCTTTATCCGAAGATCATTCTGAAAGAAAAAGAACTTAAATACATTATTAAAACCATCGAATTTTACTCTCCTAATCGGCAAGAGCCTGACCGTACAATGTCGGTTATTAACAATCTCATTCGAAGTGCGGCCAGCGGAGTCATCAGCAAGCCAACAGGCTTTCCGGTCAATATTGAAAGTTTGCACCCTTATGCTGCCAACTCAAGAGCTGAGTTCATCGTTGAAGTACCTGATGTGCAGGCCCTGCAATTAATTTTTGACTATTTCGATACTGAAATGCGTTTTGACTACCTTGAAGTTAGAAATGGCTACGATAATTCATTGCTCGACACGCTGACCAATACTTTAGAGCCAAACACTAAAACTCAGATTTACCCGACCAACAAACTTAAACTCGTGCTGATTTCTGACAATGCAAATCAGAAAAATGGTTTTAAAATTTCAAACGTGAATGGAATCAAAATAGAGCCGAAAACCATTACACTCGAAGAGGCCCGCAAGGCCACGATGAGTGTAGCTCAGGTTCCTGAATGGCTTGTTAATCGCGACTACTCAGTTATCAAGGGCCTTGAAGCCAAGCTCAATGCCGATGTGGTAGGAGTTGTCGATGGCAAGAAAGACCTGATCCGACTGGCAAAAAACGGTTACGTGGCAGGACGTACCGACAATAAACCAATTGCAACAACTTTGCTTGCAGGACCCACCGGAACAGGCAAAAGTTACGTCGCTCAGAAGATGGCCGAATTTATGGGAATGAAATTAATTACCATGGATATGACAGCTTATAAAGATCCGAGCAGCTTTAAAATATTTGTTGAAGTCATGGCTCGAAATTTAACTAACAATCCTTATGCTATGTATCTCTTTGAAGAAATTGACAAGGCGGCCGTTGAAGTTCTTGATCAGCTTTTCTTTATGATGGACGAAGGTGTTTTTTATGATGCCTTCCAACGTCCGCTTTTTGCCCGAGGCGCGTTTATTATGATGACCACCAATGCCGGAGCCGAAGTCATTCTGAATAATCCGAATGATCCCGATTTACGCAACAAAGTTTTACGCGATCTACGCACTAAATTTCGCGATAGCTTTTTAAATCGATTCGATGCCATCTCTCTTTTTAAACCCTTTTCTGATGCTGAATTTTTGCAATTGGCCCGTACGATGGTTAATAAAAAGATTTCTCGTATAAAGAGCTTCTACGACTGGACATTAACTGTCGACGAAGCCACTTTCACCTATATATCAATTTACGGAAAAAGCCGTGAATATGGCGCCCGCCCGATGGAAAGACTGGTTGAAGGAACTCTTGGAATAGGTATCGCTGAATATCAACTGGAGTACGGAGCTATCGAAGCCGGATCTGCGGTTCATTTAACTAAACTAACCGATACACACAAATTCAGAATCAGCGTTGGAAACGTATCCGTTGATTACTCGGTTGACACGCAGTCATTGCAATCATTTTTTAAGAGCACTTCGAATAGTAAATTGTTCAGAGTTTTCTCTCATCAATAGTTATTTTTGCGATTCCGTTACTTTCGGCCAGATTTTTTTCTTTGGCTTTGATCAACGCCTGTCGCGCCTGATATTTTTTTCGCATTTCAAAAACCAGATAAGAACAGACTAAAAGCACTACTCCACAAAGTAGTGCTAATTTTGATTTTCGGGCAAAGGCGAAGGCTAATATTCCTAGAAAACCATAGATGTAGGGACGCTGTTTATAAAAAATTTTTTCTTTGAAGCCCATAAGTTCACCATATACCTACATGTCCAAAATTTCAGTTACTTTTTGAACCTACCGCCAGATAGGTTTAATTTATCGGCCCTAGGTCTTGTTGATTATTGTTTCGAACACATCGCAACTGACTCCAATAGTGTAGGTATCCGTTGTATTAGAAATTACGGCGCTATCGCCGTTTTCCAGATGCCCACACTAAATTCTTTTGCCGCACCCAACGCATACTCTGAATTGGCTGCGCCCTGCAAACCTACATAGAAAAATTTGCTTGAATAAGTATTTCCTGAAGTGGGGGCCGGATAAACTTCATTAGCCAAATCTTTAACAATGACGATTTGAAATGAAGCCGTCTTAGTGCCGGCTTTTATTGTAACCGTAGAAGGAATAGTATAGTCGATATTATTTAAAGCCGTATCGCCGGCTTTTCCCGGTACCAGCGAAACAACTAAATCATTCAGAGGTGCGCTGCTAGCAAGAACATTGAATGAAAAACTCTGAGCCTGTAGGTAATCGTTAGAAACCCCGATACCACCGGTTTCCATCGAAATCGTAATCGCCTGATCCGAAACTAACGGCGCTACCGCCGTTTTCCAGACACCCACATTAAATTCCTTCGCAAAACCTAACGCGTATTCTGAATTCGCTGCGGATTGTAAACCGACAAAGAAAGACTTGAATGAATAAGTATTTCCTGAAACCGGCGCCGGATACACTTCGTCAGCTTGGTCTTTTATGATGATCATTTGAAAAGAAGCCGTTTTCGTGCCGGCTCTTATCGTCACTGTAGCTGGAATAGTATAGTCGATATTATTTAAGGCCGTATCGCCGGCTTTGCCAGGCACCAACGGAATAACCAAATCACTTGAAGGTGCGCTACTGGCCAAAACATTGAATGAAAAACTTTGCGCCTGAATGTAGTCGTTACTGACTCCGATACCTCCGGTTTCCATCGAAATCGTTACCGCTTGATCCGGAACTTGCGGGCACAATGAAACACTGGCTGTTGTGGCCCAAGCACCGCCTGTTGAAGTGCAGATCAGCGAATAACTTCCCCCATTGGTAACACTCGATGCTTGCACCGCAATACCACTCGGGCTAGCTCCGGGCATAGTAGCTACACAGGACTGTGTAGCACCTGACGAGTTCGGAGCCGAAACAATTGTTCGGGTCGTCGATAAACAATTCACCGACGCCATTACCGCTACCAGCGGAGGTTCTAAAATCCAGTCTGAAAGTAGCTTCACACCGGATTGATCGACCGCAATTGGTAAAATTCCGGGCATCGTTCGATTATTCAATCTCTGGTAAATTAAACTATTAGTTAAATCGCCGAAAGTGATTAATGGCAACTGCGGCGATACCCGCGCATTATTCGTGGTGATAATGGTTTCACCCTCGTACAGTAAAGTTCCAGAAACATGTTTATAGTTCGGTAGATTTACATTTCCGCGCGGGCTGTGACAGGTGGCACAGTTTGATTGCATGTACCCCATAGCGTCGCGAGCTTTCTGAGTTCCCTTTATCTGATCTTCAACAAGAATCGGAACACTAAAATAATTCATAGAATTAAATTTAAAAATATTGAAATTCAGCGAGGCTTTTGAGAGCTGTAAATAATTAAATCCTAATACGTTGTCGTTACTGCCTTTATGACATGTTACGCACTGGCCATTTCTGACCATTTTGTATTTTGCTTCGACTTGGCCAGCTTGATAGATCTGTCGTTCAGTTACAGGTTTCGTGTAAAAATCATCTACGGTCAGCAAGTCCGCGTCGGTCTGGTCGACTTTCCAAACGTAAACTGACGATCTCCAAGATGCCGGCCCCTCTGCGGCTGCGGTTTTTTCCCAGACGCGAGTTTCAATTTTTTTCCCGTCAATCGAAAACTCTTTGTATAAAATTGTTCCCATCGGATAAATCCAGTCGTCCGGTGCTGCGGTATTTACTTTCTGACCATTCGGTAAATAGATGAATCGTCTTTTTGTGGCGTTATCACTGTAAAGCGGATACTGCGGCACATACTCTTTAAAATTAATGTAGTTCTGACTGCTATCCATCATTCTAGAAAATAGAGAGTCCGAAAGTTTCAGATATTTCGCTGCCGGAATCGGAATATCAGCTACTGAAAATCCGGG
>JAYVIY010000361.1:0-7650 GCA_043769795.1 Pseudobdellovibrio sp.
GTGAATATCACCTCTTCGATGGATTCAGCATTAATAAATTTTCTGATATTTTCACGCGCTATTTCGAATTCACCGGTTGCCTGGTCAGCAAGGAAATGAGCCCCGCGGTGTACATTGGCCGTTTCTAAAGTGTAGAATTTCGTGATTCGGTCGATAACAATTTTAGGTTTCAAAGTTGTTGCGGCACTGTCGAGATAAACAAGTTCATTTCCGCGAACAAGCTGCGAAAGCGCAGGAAAGCATGATCTTAGCTCTGAAATTTCTTTATTTGAATCAAGCATTTTGCACCATACTGTCGAGTTTCTGATTAAAAGCCGCGATCAAATAATTCTGAATGTCTTCATTTTCAATTTTATAAATCATTTCTTTCGCAAAACCGTAAGACAACATTTTGACAGCCTGATATTGATTGATTCCACGGGTTAAAAAATAAAATATTTCATCTTTGTTCAATTGACCGAATGTCGCCCCATGGCCGGCCTTTACGTCGTCGGCAAAAATCTCAAGTTGCGGAACGCTATCGGCCTTTGCAGTGCGAGTGAGTAAAAGATTGTTATTTAATTGTTCGGACTTGGCTTTCTGAGAGTTGGGTTCGATCAGAACACGCCCCCTGAATGCAGAACTTGATGAGCCCGACAAAATCGATTTGTAATGTTGAATAGATTCATTATTTCCCAGACTATGCTGCAAAAAAGTGTAGTTATCAAGGTGTTGGTCTGCATCCAGAACGCCAAGGCCGTACACTCCGGCCAATGCGTTTTCTCCGATAAAATCCACATGAAAATAATTACGAATTAACCGGCCACCCAGTGATAACACCAGTGAAGTCAGTTGAGCTGAGGAATTTAACTGAAAGCGGGTCTGCGAAAAATGAAATGACTTCTGGTTTTCATTTTGGAGCTGAACAAAACTCAGTCGTGATGCTTTTTCCAGTTTCACATTTAGATTTAAATTAATTGCATTGGCTTTGGTCGGAGACAAACTCATCGTGTTGATGAGTAATTTGATCTCGGAGTTTTCTCCAACAGAAAGATTTAATTTGTCGCTTTGAAACACCGAATCGGGCGATGACTGAATGAACAGAATTTGTACAGTTTTTTCAATCGTCTTCTGTTTTAAAACATTGAAATTTATTTTTTTTGTCAAAAAAGCCTGCGATAAATTCAAAAGTCGATTTTCCGTATTCTTTTCATCAAATTCAAAATCAGAACTTTCAATTGTTGAAATTTCAAAAAGTCCGTCGTTATCGTCAGATAAAGTCAAATTAAGCTTGCCGTTGACGAACACAAAATTAATAAATGCGGAGGGCAGGTGTTTTGATATCTGCTGCATCTGCTCATGGGTGAGTAAATTTTCGTTTTCGCCATTAAGCTTCCAATCAATTTCTTTGAAATCACTTAAGGAAGTAAACTTCCAGGCTTCATCCCTTTTAGTCGGTAAGCCGTTTGTCATGAATGAATTAAACAATTTCGATCTTTGCTCTGAGGCTTCGATATTCGAGCTTCCGAAAACATTTTTAAAATTAAGGTAATTGTTATCCCAGCTCATGACTTAATTGACCAACCAATCGTAGCCTTTTTTCTCTAGCTCAAGCGCCAAGGAAGCATCGCCTGACTGAATAATCTTTCCTCCGGAAAGAACATGAACGAAGTCAGGCTTTATATAATCAAGAAGACGTTGGTAGTGAGTGATTAAAAGTATCGCATTTTGCTTCGAGCGCAATTTATTAACCCCTTCAGCGACGGTTCGCAGGGCATCGATATCGAGACCTGAATCGGTTTCGTCAAGTATTGCCAGTCTCGGAGATAACACAGCCATTTGCAGAATTTCATTTTTCTTCTTTTCGCCACCGGAAAAACCAACATTGACCGGACGATCCAGATACTCTGGCTTTAACTGTACAATCTTCATTTTTTGATAAAGAAATTCGCGAAATTCGCCTTCGCCCATCGGCTCTGAACCCTGATGCTGTAGAATAGAATTGAACGAAGTATGTAAAAATGAAAAATTTGAAACTCCCGGGATTTCCACCGGATATTGAAAGGCGAGAAACACCCCTTCTTTAGCTCTGACGTCAGGCTCAAGCTCGAGTAAACTTTGCATTTTGAAATTCACTTCGTACTGAATTTCGCCTGCAGTTACTTCGTAGGCAGGATGGCCCGCAAGAATTTTAGATAAAGTACTTTTACCCGAACCGTTTGGCCCCATGATGGCATGCACTTCTCCGGCATTTATTTTCAGAGAAAGACCTTTTAATATTTCTTTTTCTTCAACTTTTGCGTGCAAGTTTCTGATATCTAGCATTTTACCTACCCTACCGAATTTTCTAATTTCATTTCGATTAACTTAACGGCTTCAACTGAAAACTCAAGCGGCAACTCTTTGAAAACTTCTTTACAGAAGCCGTTCACCAGCATTGAAATGGCCTTTTCATTGTTTAAGCCGCGCGACTTTAAATAAAATATCTGGTCTTCCGAAAGCCTTGATGTGGTGGCTTCATGTTCGAGAGTTGCTGTTTTATTTCTGACATCAATATATGGAAAAGTATGAGCACTGGCTTTATCTCCCACCAGCATTGAATCACACTGTGAATAATTTCTTGCATTTTCAGCTGAAGGCAGGATTTTAACCTGACCGCGGTAGGCATTGGAAGAGTGGCCGGCAGAAATTCCTTTTGAAATGATTGTGCTCTTCGTATTTTTACCGATATGAATCATTTTTGTTCCGGTGTCGGCCTGCATATAATCATGCGTCAGGGCGACCGAGTAAAATGCACCTTCGGAATTATCACCTTGTAAAATCACAGACGGATACTTCCAGGTAATAGCCGACCCGGATTCAACTTGAGTCCACGAAATTTTTGAATTGTTACCCTTGCAAATTCCGCGTTTAGTTACAAAATTGAAAATTCCACCTTTGCCGTCCTTGTCACCGGTGTACCAGTTCTGCACTGTTGAATACTTTATTTCGGCGTGATCAAAGGCAACCAATTCGACTACCGCCGCATGCAATTGATTCTCGTCACGCTGGGGAGCTGTACAGCCCTCAAGGTAATTAACGTAACTGCCCTCTTCAGCAACGATCAATGTTCTTTCAAATTGGCCGGTCTCTTTGGCGTTAATTCTGAAATAAGTTGAAAGATCAATAGGACATCTTACGTTTTTAGGAATATATACAAAAGAGCCATCGGAAAAAACGGCACCATTAAGAGCAGCGTAATAGTTGTCGGTGGTCGGAACCACGGTGCCCAGATGTTTTTTTACAAGTTCAGGGTGATTTTTTAATGCTTCTGAAATTGAACAAAAAATAACACCTAATTTATCAAGTTCTTCATAGCGAGTCGTCGCAATACTAACTGAATCGAACACGACATCAACAGCAACTCCGGAAATTCGCTTTTGTTCTTGAAGCGGTATTCCGAGCCTTTCGAAAGTTTTTATTAATTCCGGGTCTATTTCATCCATTGATTTATTTGCATCAATCTTTTTTTTCGGAGCTGAATAATAAGTCAGATCTTGAAAATCAATTTTTGGATAAGTTACGGCCGCCCATGTGGGCTCGGTCAACGAAAGCCAGTGGCGATATGATTTCAGACGATAATCGAGCATCCACTCGGGCTCATTTTTCTTAGAAGAAATCAGTCGAATTATATCTTCGCTTAGGCCCTTCGGAAAGAATTCCGTTTCGATATCCGTTGTGAACCCATATTTGTATTCATAAGATTCAGACATGTAAAACCTCTTCAATGCTTACTGACTTGTAAAAATCCTGAATTTTTTTGTTCAGATTTGCTATTGGACTAGTAATATTGCATGTCGAAAGAGTTTCACATTTTTCATCATTAGTTAGGCATTTAGTAATGGCAACGCTTCCCTCTAACATTTCAGATAAATCGTGCAAAGAGACCGAGGCCAAAGGTCGCGCCAGAGAATAACCTCCGCCGACACCGTATTCGGCCTTTAACAAACCTCGCGCTGAAAGAGCCTGCAAGACCCGAGCAGATCCTTCAAAAGAAATATGCATGAGGTCAGAAACTTCTTTTGCTGTAGTTAAAGCTGCAGGAGGCCTTTGAGTAATCAGCCTCAAAGCCATCAGAGCGTATTCCATTTTTTTATTCATTTTGTTCATATAAAACTCTTAAAAATCAAATAGTTAAGTAATAATTTTAAAATTTGTTTATATATACGATATTTTTATACGTATATGGTTTCTGAAAACTATATGAAATTGAAATGAAAGGCAATTGAAAATTCGAAAGCCTTAAACCCCGAAAAAACTTCTGTCAGTTTAGCAGGGCTCAGTCCGCATGTAATTA
This sequence comes from Pseudobdellovibrio sp., assembly GCA_043769795.1. Taxonomy (GTDB): domain Bacteria; phylum Bdellovibrionota; class Bdellovibrionia; order Bdellovibrionales; family Bdellovibrionaceae; genus Pseudobdellovibrio. The sequence continues at coordinate 4,316 of JAYVIY010000361.1, forward strand.
CTATAGGACTGTCAATTAGATATACTTAAACTCATTTGTCGATGCTAAAAATTCTGAACGACGATTTTTTAAAAGGGAGTTTTTGATGACGAGCTTTTTAGGTCCACTCAGAATAGCAAACTTACTGTTTATATTGTCTTTTGTAGCACCATTCGCAGCGGTGGCTGCCCAACGAAAAACTCCCCTTAGTGAAAACAGTTTAAAACATCTGACCATCAGCTCAGTCGAAGTCGTTGACATAACGAATAGCTACGAAAATTATTCTGCTTATTTCGAATACAATATGTCACCGAATGACTGGATCTCTAGCCCGATAGAAGGCACGATTGATAAGGTTGACCTTGTCGTAGATAAAGTAATAAACATCGGTCAAAAAATCTGGACCGTAATCGAAAAGGGAAAACCGGTTGTCAATTACACAAGCTCAAGTGCAAATGCACTTCCGGCCAATGCGACCCGCTGGGACCAACTAGAAAACTGGAATCAACCGAAATCAAAAATAATCGGTGTCATTTACAAAAATGCATATGGTATGGAAGTGATTCGATTCAAATACAGACTTCTACTTTTATACGGAGGCTCTGCGAACGGAGTCGGTAAATATATAGGATATGCAGCTGTAGAGCCTTTAGAAATGACTGTAGCTTACATGTACACTTTAAATGTCAAAGTCGCAGTTGATGCCGTTTACAACATGGGAACAAAAACTAACCCGATAGCTGGAATGATTCTTAATATTAATTGGACCGTCGAAACTGTTTTAAAGAAGTCAACTATGACTCACTCTTATGTCCTGGATGGCACGGGAAATATTGCGGTTCCACCATCAAGTCAAATCAGTTTCAATAGTTCACTATAATTGCCAGAGGCTTGATTTTCCGAGCCTCTTCTAAATCCTTCGGCTCAATAGGGCCGACGATTATTTTTTTATGCCTACGCTCGAACTCCTGAAGAATTTCATCATTAAAAAAATCATGATTGCGGATTTTAAGCGGATGAATTATTACATCGGCTCGAATGGTGGCCGCTTCGAGAAGATACATCGACTGCATCGCCACAATTTTTAATATTTCAGGTTGCGTCGACCCATAAGCCAGCGCCGGTGCGATTTCTTTCAGAGCTTTAATAGGAGCCTCGTATTGGCTCGTCACAATGAAATTTTCGCCTTTTTCTAATCCGATTTTTTTAAGATCAAAGATAAACGTTTCATGAATAGCCTGGGCGTTTTCGAGTAAATTAAAAATAATTTTTTTCTTTTTTAACAAATCTGCATAATCAACAACAAGCAGAACATCATTTTTAACATCTTCGTAGTTAAACAATCTCAAAGGTTTTTCAGTGGACTCCCACTTGCGCTTCGGTATGACCAATTTTTGATCAAAAGTGATTGTGACATCGAGGTAGATATTGTCAGCCGAGTTTAAGGCTTCTAAGATGTGTGCGTAGTTGGGTCTCGTGTAAACCGGAGAGCTTTCCTGCATCTGTAACATTGAATGCTTATACTCGGTATAGGTCTGACCTTTTCCCCAGATTTTTATCGTCAACATCAGAACAAAAAATACAAAAAGTGAAGACAGCGTAACAGCTAAGATTCTCATACAGTGAGGTATAGCAATATTGCTTACAACTCTCCACAGGAATTGCCAAGATTGCGCTGCACATAATCTGAAGCCGCAGCCATGTCAGAAATGTAGCTGGCACCGTTTATGACTGCATATTCAGCAAACGACAGATTCTTAACTTTTGCTTTTTTTAATAAATCTCTTTTTTCGGGTTCAAGCTGCAATACGGACTTCACCCGGGAAAGGTTTTTATTCAAATCAAGATCAACTTCGGTAATCTGAAAAGAAAAATAGTTACGTGACTCAATATATCCTTTGAGCAAACGCCGAATTCCGGTGAGACCCCGATTGTATGACAAAAAAATGAGCTGGCGTTTTATTTTTCCGGTTAATGCCGGTTGAATTTCAGTTAGATCGGAGAGCGCATCTTCCATTAAAATCTGATCTATCATAATATGAAGATAGCTGAAAAGCATAGATCGGTAGGGGTTCTTAGGAAAAGAAATAATCGAGCATCGCTTCTGCACTGAAAAAGCATCTATATTTGACGCGCCAACTATGCTGGAAATTCGTTGGCAGGAAGGTCTTGAACTTTCAAGTAGAATTCGCCGGACCCGCTCAACAAGATTATTTGCAGTTACTTTTTTAATTCCATTGGCGGTAAACTGCGAAATTCCGGAGTCCATGCCGGTTTTATTAATCGCATTGATGTGAAACCCGCTTTCAATCATAATCTGTAAGTAAAAATCACGCGGGTCGAGATTAAAACAATCCATTACATCATGAAAAGAATTGTACGCCAGAGTTACATATCTTTCAGTCAAGCAGGGTTTAACTTCAGAGATCAGTGGCTGTGCTTCTTCAGTTTTACAAACGGCATAATGTCCCGAATAATTTCTCTGGGCAAACTGAATACAGCTGATCGGAATACTTTTTTCATACTCATTGGTATGCAACTGAAAATAGTCGTTCGGAATCGAAAGCATCTGAGTTTCTAGGTAAAGCTTTTTCGGAGCGCACTGGTCGAATTTTGTTTTTACAATCACAACCGGTTCTGAACTGGGCTCACGTGAAACTTCGACCGGTTTATGTGAACACTCTATTGAAAAAATTGACAGAAGAACAATGAAGAATCGACCCGTTTTGATGTTGCTCAAAAACAGTTTTGGCCTTACGATTTTATTCATGACTAAACTAAAAACTTTTCTATTCATGTATCTGATCAGTGTATCACAAATCAGTTGGGGTGCGAGCACTACGACCTCGGCCAACGTCGGTTTACAGATGGGTCCGCTCAGCAGTTTACTCAGCGCCAGCTTTGTTGTGCAGTTTGTGATCCTCATTTTGCTGAGCTTATCGGTATTGAGCTGGGCTATAGGCTGGGCAAAGTATAAACAATTCAAGCTTTTGAGTTTGGCCAATGCAGATTTTGACAACTTGTTCTGGAAAACAAGTTCACTTGATACCCTCTTTGAGAAAATTGATAGCCATAGTAACAGCTCGCATGCGCGGGTTTTTAAAGCCGCCTATGTTGAAATGAAAAAAATCGCAGAGTCACCGATGCTCAATCAAAGCAATTCCGGTTCAGAATTTTCTCAGCTCACCGGCGTGGATAACCTGGAGAGATCTCTTCGAAAGACTTCAGAAAACGAAATCTCCGACATGGAATCACGGTTAACCATTCTGGCCTCAACCGGATCGACCGGTCCGTTTATCGGTCTGTTCGGAACCGTTTGGGGAATCATGAATTCATTTCATCAGATTGGCATAACC
>JAYVIY010000362.1:0-18226 GCA_043769795.1 Pseudobdellovibrio sp.
CGAATTTGAGTTCGAGAGAATTACTGCAGAGTACGCAGTTGTTCTGAAGTTTCAAATAGGCTTTTTGGGTAGCGGATTTAGTATTTTCGTAATAACTGATGTCTTTCATTGCATACTCCTGAATTATACCATTGAGGTAAATAATTAATATGCAAAATCGAGACACAGTCTTAGGTCTAACTGAGTTTAAAAACTATGTTTTAATTGGCTGTCTGCTAAATGTTTTTCGAAAGCAAAATTGATCAGTGTCGTGATTAAGTCCTTGTATTGAATACCGGCAAATTGCCACATTTTCGGATACATTGAAATCGGCGTGAAACCCGGTAGCGTGTTTATTTCGTTAACATAAATAGAACCATTGTCTTTTAAAAAGAAATCAACTCGAGCCATGCCTTCGCACCCAAGAGACTTAAAAGTTTTAATCGCCAGAGTCTGGATTTCTTTTGAAATAGTTTCTGAAATTTTTGCCGGTATGACTATTTCGGCTCCGTGTAAATCGACATATTTGGCCTCGTAAGAATAAAATTCGTGTTTAACGATGACTTCACCGCAAACCGATGCTTTCGGATGATGGTTGACTCCCATAACCGAACATTCGATTTCTCGGCCTTGAACAAATTCTTCCGCAAGAATTTTATGATCATAAAGAAAAGCATCATTCATTTTTTGCTGAAAATCGGATTCAGATTTGACCTTATGAACACCCACTGAAGAACCGGCGTTAGCGGGCTTGATAAAAAACGGAGAGCCGACTTTTTTAGCAATTTCTTCATAAGTATAATTTTCTTCTTTATGAAGAACCGTATAGCTGGAATTCTGAATTTTTGCTTCGGTCAGTAGCCTTTTCATATAAACTTTATCCATACCGACAGCGCTGCTCAATACACCGCAGCCTACAAATGGAAGATTCAGTATTTTGAAGAAGCCCTGAAGTGTGCCATCTTCGCCGCTGGTTCCATGGATGATCGGAAAAGCGCAATCAAGTAGGATTTTTTCCTGTGTTTTGACAACAGCCGCAAAGGTTTTTTCATTGTAAGAAAGCAGACTGACTACTTTTTGCGTGGCCAGTTCGGCATCGTGCAGGTGTTTGTGACGTTTAAAAACCTCGGCGTCCGGAAAATAATACCAAGTGCCTTCTTTTGAAACTCCTAATAATACCGGGTCAAAAAGTGTTTTATCAATGGCGGTAAAAATATTAGATGCAGAGGTTAAAGAAACCTCGTGTTCTGCGGATTTTCCGCCAAAAACCAAAGCGATTTTTTTCTTCATATCAAAAATGTTATAAAATTATTGTCCAAAAGTGTAGTTATTAACGTTGTAACACAAATCAGCTAATATCTTTTGGGTTGCTCCCGGTATTTCATAAAGGGTGCGGGTGCAATAGCGTAGCACTCGTGAAGTGAACGGAACTTGTTTGCTCAGGATCAATGTATAATGAATTCGTTTGGGCTTTCCGTCAGACTCCAGTTCGTATTTTCGAACCAGATCAAATTCGACTCTTTTGGCCTTAATCAAACAGTTATAGATGTCGGTGCACGAATGCTGGTAGGCCGCAGCCGACGGAACCTTGTAATTAATGTCGGTAACGACAAGATTGTGGCATGTTTCCGGATAGTTTCCGTCGTCATAACAGGAACCCAGCGCCAGATTCTGCAGCACCTGAAACATATACATGGGCTCGCCGACGTCGGTGGCCGTAGATTGCGCATTTTGACTCATCGAGAAAGCGAAGCCGCTGTATTTGTAAAATATTTTATTCCAGATTCTTGATGTTTCCGTGGTGTTTCCGCCGGAATATTGAAGAATTCGCGAAAGGACGCCAAGCTCAAGGGTGCTTGGATTGTTGTTTACACTGAGAACCGTGACATCCTGCTGTTCAAGAACTTGCACGGCGCCATCCTGAATAGTCTGAGATAAAACGATGCTGCTCTTCTCGTTAACTTTAATGTCATTGTAATCAATTATGCCGAAGCCGTCTCCCAATGCAGCGGCAACCTGTTCTGGGGCTACTGTATCGCCGAGGGCTTCATCCTGTAAGTTCATTTTTTTAAGACAGGAAGCTCCGAAAAAAACCGCGCAGAAGATGATTGATAGCACAAGCTTCTTTAGTGGCGGTTTTTTTAAGAAGTTCCGGATGAATTTCATATTGAATCCCAGCCCCAAATCCAGAGAGGCATAGGTAGCAAATTTGACAACTTTTGTTTTGTTTCGTTAGAGACAAAATCCAGAGAGTTCACATTCAGCGGCCCGAAAATCATCTGAACTAAATCTGAGTCTTTGTTTAATGTGTATAAGTCTGTGCCAAAGCCGAAGACCAAATTATCAGGTTGCTGTTCTAATACAATTTTATCAAAGCCTTCTTCACGAAAGGCCTTTTTTACTTTGTTAAGTAAGGCCGTCTTATTAACTATTTTAATCATTCCAAGATAGCCCTGATGAGAAATTTCAGCCACCTGCGAGATTTTATTTCTGAGATTTTGTGAATGTGCCGGTACCATGACGGTGGTCACATCATTTTTTTGAGTTCGAATGTACTGAAAAAGATCAAGAAGCGCATCAACCTGACCGGCCCATTCATGAACGTAATTGATAAGATCCATGCCCTTGCCTTCGACGGCATAGGCCACCAGCTGATTGCTTTGATCCCAGGCGGTGAAAACATTTGAATTGGGTATTTTCAGAAAATTTCTGAAGTCTTCGGTGCTACGCAGAGCATGAACCGTATGTTGTGAATAGAGTTTTTGAAGGGCGTTCGGATCGACGTTATTGCCGCTGACAAATCTGAGTTTTTTGTTTTTTATTTCACCGACATTTTCAAAAACATAACTGTAGTCAAAGCCGGCCAATTCAAAACCCATTTTGCGGTAGAAATCGAATTGATCTGTCCATAATATAACGATGTCGCATTCTTGTTTCTGGGCCAGCTCAATACAGTTTTCAATGTTCTTACGACTATGACCTTTTTGCCGGTGGTCAGGCGCAGTAATGACCGAGCCGATGGCGCCGACCTTGAAGATGGCATGTGGAGTTTTAACCACAAAAGTTTTAAGCACAGCATGCGAGACGATTTTTTCGTCTTCGGTAATGATACTCATGTTGTGAATATTGTTTGTTGAAAGGGCAGTCGGGTATTCGCTGGTTATCGTCCAACTCTTGTTTTGACGTAGGTTAACATTCAGAAAATCGACCAAATTGGTCCATTCATGAGTTTCCGGTGAACGCGGTCCTTGCATACTTCCTCCGACTGAGAATAAACCTTATTTTAGCCGTTTTCTGCACCGAGATGATACATCCAGTAGAGATGAATTTGACTTAAGACTAGAAGTTTTTTACATATAATAGACGAAAAGTGATATGGTGGGCTTTAATAAGTAACTAAATAAAGTAGTTTAGTAGCTCTCGGAGGTTCAGGTGGCTGATTTAGGACAAAAATGGAAAGACAATAAAGCTGGCAAAGTATTTGTCGATCAATCCTGTATTGCCTGCGATGCTTGTGTGCTGACCGCACCTAAAAACTTTTCTATGCACGATGAAGATGGTCATGCCTTTGTTTCAAAACAACCTGAGACACCTGACGAAGAAGCGGCCTGCAAAGAAGCAATGGAAGGCTGTCCCGTTGAAGCCATCGGCGACTTTGGCGACAAATAAGACCAAAGTCCGGTTCGAACTGGTTTTAAAACTCCTTAAAAAACAATATCCCGATGCTCACTGCGCCCTGAATTTTACTAATCCCTTTGAACTGCTTATTGCAACGATTCTATCGGCCCAATGCACCGATGTTCGGGTTAACATTGTGACCCCATCCCTTTTCAAAAAATATCCTGATCCCGAAAAAATGAGCCGTGCGCCGGTTGAAGCGATTGAAACACTTATCAAATCGACGGGCTTTTATAAAAATAAAGCCAAGAACATAAGTGCTTGCTGTGTTCAATTGATCGAAAAACACAAAGGATTTGTTCCTGAAACTTTGGAAGAGCTTTGGGCCTTGCCGGGTGTAGGTCGTAAAACTGCAAACGTTGTTTTGGGGAATGCCTACAATATCGCTTCGGGTGTCGTGGTCGATACCCACGTGATGCGCCTTTCAAACAGATTGGGCTGGGTGAAGTCGACTGACCCGGTGCGAATAGAAAGCTTACTTAATAAACTTTGCCCGAAAGCCGACTGGATTATGCTTTCGCATTACTTAATCGCCCACGGCCGGAGCATCTGTGCGGCGCGAAGTCCAAAATGCTCGACTTGCTTTCTTAAGGATGCTTGTCCAAAGGTCGGAGTTTAGGTAACCTAAATCATGCTGCAAGCTTATTTCGAAAGTATAAAATACGTTGGTCATTTATTACCTATGTCGTTTCTGAGAATTTTTCTCGGATATTTTTATATTGATTTGGTTCTAAAGGATTGGAAGCAATACATCATCGGCGTCGGCGGATATTCTGATGTATTTGTTGAAGCGCTTAATAAAGCCCAGATTCCATCATGGTACCGAATTCTTTTGAGTGAACAGCTGATACCGAACTGGCACATCTACGCCTATATTTTCATTGGATTACAATTGGCCGTCGGAATTTCTTATATTATCGGCTACGTCGTCAGACCCGTTTCGGTCATTGCTTTTTTTCTCTGTCTGAATTACCTAGCAATCTATCCGGTTGAACGCGAAGTTTTCTTCAAATTACTGCTGGCTTGCCATATTATGCTCGCATGGGTGGGCGCCGGTCGTTGTTTGGGATTAGACTATTATTTCTTTAAGCGCAGACGCGGTCTTTGGTGGTAAAATAAATGAAACACTTTGTAATTTTCATGGTTCTGATTTTCGCGGGTCTTTCGCTTTTTTTCTATAATAAAGGTGATCAGGTCAAAAATTTCGATGATAAAAAAATTCACGTTTATGCGTCCTCTTCGTTTGTGGCCAAATGGGGCCCGGGGCCTAAGCTTAAAGAACTTTTTGAAAAACAAACCATTTTCAAAGTTGAATTCGTCGAAACCTCAGATATGACGATGACATTACAAAAAATCAGCTTTGAGAATGAAAGCTCACTGGCCGATGTGGTTTTGGGTCTCGATCAGTTCGATATCAGCAGAACCGCCGGCAAAATTAAGTGGAATGACATTGAACGCTCGGGAAACATCAAGTTCGTTAATAACGTACTTCAGGTTGCGAACGAAAAAACATTTGTTCCCTACGACTTTGCGCCGCTCACTTTCATTGCTAGAAAAAATTTCAAATCTTCAGTAGGTTCACTGAAAGATCTTTTGCGTCCTGAGCTCAAAGGAAAGATCGCGCTGCAAGACCCGCGCACCAGTTCTCCGGGGCTGCAATTTCTCGTCTGGGTTTTTGAAACGCGAAACAGCGAAGATGCGGCAAAATTCTTGAAAGCCCTTATGAAACAGGCCCACAGCTTTTCGCCGAGCTGGTCGGCATCTTACGGACTTTTTAAAAATAATCAGACCGACCTCGTTTTTTCTTATGTCACTTCGCCGGTATACCATTTGGTTGAAGAAAAAGACGCGCAGTATGTTAGCATAGAGACCACTGAGCCCTTGCCGGTTCAGGTGGAATTCGCCGGTGTTCCAAGCACCTGTAAAAACTGTGAAGCCGCAGAGATGTTCGTGAACTTTATGCTTTCCACTGAAGCCCAGAAGATAATTATGTCTAAAAACTATATGCTTCCGGTTATTGACCGAGTTAAAGAAGCCACACCTTTCGATGCGATCAAAGTTTACAAAACCCTGCCGGTTAAATTCTATGATCAATCTAAAATTGAAAAATGGATAAACACCTGGGCCGAAATCCGCAAGAATGAAGGCATTTAAACCCGCGCACCTACTGAGTTCGGGGTTGCTCTTCTATTTTCTTCTTCCGTATGTAATCTTTTTAACTTACTACAGATTTTCTTTTGATTTTAACCTTGCTGAACTTTTCTGGGTTATTAAAAATTCGCTTTTGCAGGCCGGGCTTACGGCGATGATTTGCGTAGTTTTAAGTTTGCCGATGAGTCAGGGGCTGTTTGCACTTTCAGAAAAGTGGCAAAGTATAACTCTCAGATTGCTGATCATTCCGCAGATACTACCCGCGCTCTTTTCAATATTAATCGCCTTTTCGCTCTTCGATACGTTTCCGATGGGAAGTATCGGAATTATTATTTTATTTGTATTTACCAATCTCGGTTTTGCAACTTTGCTGGCCTACAGTGCCGCTCGCGAAAAACTGGGCGCTCTTCCGGTCATTAGTGAAATCTATTCTTTGGGTCGATATGGTTTTTTTACTCAGGTTTACTTGCGAGTACTTCGCAGAGATCTCATCGCTAATTTTCTGCTGATCTTTATTTTTTGTCTTTCGAGTTTTTCAATTCCTTTGATTGTCGGGGGCGGACGCGGAACCAATATTGAAGTTCTGGTCTATGAAAAAATATTTGTTGAGCAAAACTGGCCAGCGGCCTTCGGCCTTTGCATGGTGCAGGCATTATTTATTTTCGTTATCAGTTACTTTATGCTGAAGAACCGAAAAAGTGATGAAAAGGCTGAATTCAGCTCTGGCCGCTATTTAGAATCTTACTTCGGTGTTTTGCTGATTTTCATTTACCTGCTGCTTTATTTCGGCGGCTATCTTGTCGGGCTGGTCAAATCTTTGAGTTACTTCGGATTTATTGCGGAGTATTGGGCCGAACTGGCAAGTGTTACCTGGTTCACTTCAAAAGCCCTGGTCTTTTATTTATTACTGAACTTTTTACTACTTTGGCTTTGGCTTCTCGATTATTTGAAAAATCTTAAGTTCAATTTGGCAATAAATATGATTTCAGTTTCGACAGTGCTAATAGGCTTTGCGCTCTATCTGTTTTTTCCGCTGACTAAAGATTTTGATATTTTAAAAATAGTTTTTGCTATGTCCGTGTTGTACTTTCCGGGGCTTTTTAAATTGTTTCTTCAGGGGCCGATTGAGAATCTGCACCGCCAGGTTCTTATTTCTAAAATGTATGGTCTTTCATCTTCAACAATAATCATTGAAATTATACTTAAACAAATTTCACAAAAACTGTTTCTCTGGCTTTCGATGCTCACAATCTGGTTTATTAGCGAATATGCGCTGTTCAAGGCCCTCGGAGTGCAGACTCAGACCCTGGGTTTGTTTTCAGAAGGCTTTCTGAGTAGTTACCGACTTCCGGCTTCTTATATTATGAGTTTTTATATTCTGGTCTATTGGGTCGCAGTAATGCTAATACTTTATTTCAGTTTAAAGGTTGTCTATGTCGCATATAAAAAATTTATCGCTTAAGTTTGATGATTTTGAATTCAGAATTGACGAGCTAATTATTCCTGAAAAAGGAGTCACAGCGATTCTGGGTAGTTCGGGTTCAGGTAAAACGACTTTTTTAAAAACTCTGATTGGTCTTTATCAGCCCGTGGATTGGACCTGGACATTTAAGGGCGAGTTGCTCAGCAGTTTTGACATCGGAGAGCGACGTCTCGGTGTGGTTTTTCAGAGCTATGATTTATTTCCGCATTTGACCGCGGAAGAAAATATTAATTTAGTATTGAATGCCAGGCACAGTGGCGAAAAAGACCGTCTTGAAGTGAATAAAAAAGTTAAGCAGTACATGCAGCAACTTAATCTTGAGTCTTGCCGAAAAACAGTGGCAAATAATTTATCCGGAGGCGAAAAACAAAGAGTAGCCCTCTTGCGCGCCTTAGTATCTAACCCGAGAATTCTGCTTTTAGATGAACCTTTCACCGCGTTTGATGTGGATCTTCGCTCTGAAGCACGAATGATAGTGAAAGATCTTTTAAAAGAGCTCGATATTCCGGTGTATCTGATCACTCATGATAAAGAAGATGTCGATTCATTGGCAGAGAATGTAATACGTCTGAAGAATGGCAAGATAATCTCGTAATTTTCACGAGAAACAATCAAAAAAAAGTGTTTTGTTTCGATTCAAACTAGACCTACGTAGCAGTTTGACTAGACCATACCAAATTTTATTTGAAAAAAAAGATATGTAAAATCAATAGCTTACAGCTTCAAAAAAAAACTCAATAAAAAAACTAGACCAAAGGCTAAAGTCTCCTAGACCTATGTCCGAATAGTATCTTGTACACGTTGGCGGGACTAGAAAAGAGATAAAAGGACCTATCAACTCAAAGCCGGTTACTTAAAGGGCTTTAAGTTGAATCCATAATTCCCTTCTTTAGGCGTACTCACAGAATGTTTTGGGCTTCAGTCACCCCGAACTTTTGTGAGTCTTTCGCCAACCTCAATTTAAATTTTAAAGTTTTGTTTTTTAGAAAAAGGACAAACAATTAACAGCTATTTTTATAATAGGGGGTACGTATATGGGTTTAAGGGTGACAACAAATATGAGTTCGATATCGGCGCAGAGATCCTTATCATTGCAGTCGAAAAAGCAAGAACATGCTTCGCAGGCGTTAGCCTCGGGTAATCGAATCGTGCATGCAGCCGACGACGCTGCAGGCTTAGCGATTTCTGAAGTTATGAAATCAGAAATCAGGGCAACCGGGCAAGCCAGATCAAATGCCTTCAATGCCGTATCAGCCATTCAGGTTGGTGAGGGCGGACTTTCAGAAATGTCAAATATCATCACGCGCTTGCGGGAGTTAGGTGTGCAATCCGCATCTGATACCATAGGCGATAAAGAACGGGGCTATTTGCAGCTTGAGGCAAAAAGTCTATCAGAAGAAATAGATCGTATTTCTAAAACAACCAAATTCGGTGACAAAAACCTGCTTGATGGATCGAACCCGGTTTTTGACTTCCATGTGGGATCGACCGGAAGCAAAGAAAATATCATCACTTATAAAGTAGACGGAAACGTCACGCCGTCAGAGTTAAATCTGGAAAGCGTCGATATTACCTCTAAGGATGGAGCTCGGGATCTATTGACGGCAACGCAAGCTGCCATCGAAAAAATCTCAAGAATGCGCGCCGGTTTCGGTGCGGTTCAATCTCGACTTGAATCAACAGCAGCAGGTCTCGATGTGAAAATTGAGAATTTATCTGCTGCGAAATCCCGCATTATGGATGCAGACGTAGCCAAAGAATCGTCGGAGTTAGCTTCTGCGACAATGTTGCAAAACGCATCTATCTCAGTGTTAGCACAGGCGAATCAACAACCGTATTCAGCTATGAAATTAATAGGTTAATTTAAAACAAATTGGTGAATTTATTGGGAGTTGTCACCCTATAAAAGATAACTCTTAAACCCTAAGCCCTGGTGGATGTCCTGCCAGGGCTTTTTTTATACTTTCGATTTTGAAAAACCTAAGGTACAACTTGCTTATACCAATAAACAGGGGAGCCTAAATGAAATCGTTAGTTATATCTTTATTTTTAGCAGCCGCTTTTCAAGTGAACGCAGCACAAGTCGAAATGGGAAAATACAAAGCCATCGACGTTGATACGCGATCAGTTGATGCCTCATTCGAATTATTTGCTGATGGCAGCGTCATTTTCAATGTAACCACTCCGGATTTCACAATGCCGGCTCCGGGTTGCAAAGGTAAATACACAGTTGTTGAAAACAAATTCAAAGCCGACATGACATGCCCGACTGATTTATTACCGGAAGTCAGTGTTGATATCGATATTTCTAATGTAAACCCACAAAGTATACGTACTCCGGAAGGCGCTTTGGTTCCGGTAATTATTGATGCCTTGGGTGATGAGCCGACGATGTTCTTGTTGAAAAAGAACGATTAATTTTAAATTTTAAATTTTTTTTAAAAAAGCCAGGTTAGAAATATCCTGGCTTTTTTTTTGAAAAAACTGAAAGCAAGCAGTAGCAAAAAATCAAAAAAATTCTGGCACAAAACTTTCATTACTCTGAGTATTAACAAAAAAACAGTGTCACTTTTTCATTGTTTTTAAATTTTTGGGGGAATATGAAACACTTAAGTACAGTTACTGCGAGTTTTTTGGCCAGTTTGTTGATCTCACTTGCTGCTTGGGGACAGTCACAAGGTATCAATCAGTTTTATTATGAAGAGAGCAATGCAATTAGTTTGCAACAGCGATACGCTGCGGCACCTTCGGGTTCTTGGGAAGAAACTCAGTATCGTCAGCAACGTGATCAAGCTATTCAACGAGCAATTTACTCAATTAATTCTTACTCTTTTCAGGGAATGTATTTTCAGCAAATAGAAGATTTTGCAGACCAGATCAATCAGAAATATGCCGCTGCTCCGAGTGGGTCAGCACTTGAAAATATGTATCGACAGGTTCGAGATGTGAGCTATCAGGCATTTAATCAAGCCTTGCAGGATCATGTGTTGAGATTTTCAAATGACTGGCGGCAGATCAACGATCTGGCTTTACAGATGGATCAGAAATACGCGGCTGCCGCTTCAGGTTCACAAAAAGAACGTGCCTATGATCAGGCCCGACGTGCTTTATACCAGCGGATTCCGCAGGCGGTTGATCAGGAAATTCAACGTATGTGGAACTTTCGTGACATAGAAAACTACGCTGTTTACTTTTCTCAGCAGTATGCAGCCGCGCCTTCAGGGTCTTTAAAAGAAAACGTTTATAATCAGGTGAGACGTTCGGCTTACAGTCAGGCGCAAATGAAGTTTGGTCAGTCGGCTTATTCGTTGTCACAGCAGGAGCTGTGGCAGATTCAGGAAGAGTACAATCAGAAGTTCAGTGCGGCGCCCTCAGGATCATTGCAGGAGACCTATTTCAGACAAGTACGGGATCAGGCGAGAAGCCTGATCCGCAATTAGGACTTTCTAGTTAACTTTTTTAAGTAAGTATTTAACGGGCTCATCACCCAATGCATCGATAATTACGTCGACTTCGGCGCCTCGTTCGCTTCGTAAACTCTGCGGATTAACGGTGCTGATGTCGATTTTTACGCTGGCTTCCGGCAATAATAATGAATCACATTCTAAGTTCGTAGAAAATTGATTTCCCTGAACAGAGTATTTTCCGCTGCAGGCCACTTCAAAATCCGGGCTGGTCACCTGAAAGCTGACCTTGCCGTTGGCTTTCAATTCGAAAGTAGCTACCGTGCTTTTTGTGTCTGCGTCTACTGCGCGGTATTTGCCGAGCTCTACAGTGGCGGCACTGACTTGAACTGTTGTTAAAAGTGCTAAAGATAAAAATAAAGATTTCATAAATTCCCCTTGTTGAATGGCTTCGTAGCTTATGTTTCAGAAATTGAAAACAATAAATTATTGATGCTTGGCTAATAATGAACCTATTGGTTATAGTGGGGTTTTTTGTCAATTTTACCTGTCAAAAATTCTAACAGTGTTTTAAAAAAGCCTCTTAAGGTACATTTTCTTAAAACCAAGGAGTTCCAATGAAGTCTTTAATTTTATCTTTAATGTTAGTTGTATCTACTCAAGTAAGCGCGGCAACAGCTGAGCTTGGAAAATACCGCGCAGTCGACGCTGATACAAAAACCATTGTGGCTACTTTTGAATTAAAAGCCAATGGCACTGTTGATTTTCAGGTTAAGTCGCCTGATATTTCACCGGCTATCGCCTGCAGCGGTAAATACACGGTGACAGGTAATGAATTTGCAACTGAACTGACTTGTAAGTCTGATATCTTGCCTAAAGCCAATGTTAAAATTGATATTTCAAACGTCAACGCGCAAAGCATACGAAGTGCAAATGGAGCTGAAGTGAACGTAATTATCGATGCCTTGGGTGATGAAGCTGTTAAGTACTTACTTAAAAAAGCTGACTGATTTAAATTTTTTAAATTGAGTTTATGAAAAGCCAAAGTTTTACTTTGGCTTTTTTTATGCGCTGTCTTTTAGATAACCGTTTTCAAGAACCGGAAAATCAGGAGCGTCTGCTGTCTTACTGGCAGCCTCGAGAAGAGCAGAAAGTCTATCGAAATTCTCAATTGTGATAGGCTGCGGAACGCTGAGTAACTCTTTTGTTTTCTTTTCAAAAGTTTTCAATTCATTAAATTCAATAATTTTTTCGATTGCGAGTTTGGTGCTGCAGATAATATCAATCATGATAATCATGTTGGCTTTGTCGTAACGAACCAGTTTTTTGCAGATCTCATCAATTTTATCTACGCTGCCTTCTGCCGCGACTGAAGGGTTATCAACAGCATTCTCCGTAGCTATAAGCCGGCCTTCTTTTTTCATTTTCAGATGTATGTGTGAAATGATTTCTTCGCTGATAATATGCAGGTTGTCTATCAGAGTCTGGTAGTCTTCCGGAGCAGAAAATTCCAGCGAACAGATCAATTTGAGCTTCGGAGTTAAATTTGCCATTGCGCCCGGGTCTTTTTTTAAAACGCTTTCGATGCGATTGGATTTTCCTTTAACTTTTCCACGCAGATGCATTTTCAGAACTGAAATGCGTGCCTGTAACTTATTTATGTTTTCACGTTTGCGGGAGTAAATATAATAGGACACTGCCGACTTGATTCCCCATAGGCTGAGGCCAAGAACCATCGCGTACATTATAAATTGTCCTGCTACTACGAGAAAACTCATACAAAACTTATCGGGAGTTATCTGATTTTATAGAGTAGAGAATTGAATTACTGGACATGAACGTTTGTCTATGAAGACTGAAGTCTGTCAGTAGAAAGGCTTGTACAGACTTGCTGCGACCAAAGCCTTTACCTCCGAAGATCCTGTAAAAACACTATATATAGGTCTGAATTTCAACACCTTGGTCCAGTTTTGTTTAGACATTAGTCTAGTTTTGCAAGACGCGACTAAAGAGCAACACCGACTAGCCGAAAGGTACATTAACAACAACGACCCAGACTCGACAGATTCGAAACCGAGAGAGCTTAACGGAGTGACTGCCAATAAGTTTTCGCTAGTAGGGAAGAAAAAGAAGAGAGCAAGTCACCAACGTGTACAACCGAGCACTTTGCCAAGAAACAAAGTCTCGTCTAGAAAGAGGTCTTTTATGGGAATGAGAATTACAACGAACGTAGCAGCAATTAACGCTCAACGCGTAATGACTACAAATTCAAGAGAAATGCAAAAGAGCATGGCTCAGTTATCAACCGGTTCAAGAATCACAAAAGCCGGTGATGATGCAGCAGGATTAGCGATCAGTGAAAATTTAAAATCACAAATTCGCTCTTACGGTCAGGCTTCACGAAATGCGAACGATGGTATTTCGATGATGCAAACCGCTGAACAAGGTATGGGAGAAGTTTCAAACATCATTACTCGTCTTCGTGAGTTGGGTGTTCAGGCGGCTTCAGATACTATCGGCGACCAAGAGCGAAGTTTCATTCAAAAAGAAGTTGATGCAATGAAATCTGAAGTTCAACGTGTGGCTGAATCGACTTCATTCGGTTCACGAAAACTGTTAGACGGACAAGGCGGAGTTTACGACATTCACGTAGGTACTTCAGCTAATGAAAGTACTGACTGGATTGCTTACGATGCAGGTGTTGCGGACGTAACAATTGATCATTTAGGTATTGCTGATATCGATTTCAATTCAAAAGAAGGAGCAAGAGCAGGTTTAGCAGCTTTGGATGCTTCACAATCTACAGTGAATGGTGCCCGTGCCACTCTAGGTGCTTTACAGAACCGATTATCTTCAACTTCAGACGTTATTGGTACAATGGTTGAAAATATGAGTGCAGCTAACTCTCGTATCCGTGATACAGACGTAGCGGCCTCAAGTTCTGAGTTAGCTCGTAACAACATCTTGTTACAAGGAACTACTGGTGTTTTAGCGCAAGCTAATCAGTTACCGCAATTGGCTCTTAAGTTAATCAGTTAATTTTATAAGTTTAATTCAAGTTTTTTGGGTGGGGTGTGATAGACCTCCGCCCTGTCCAAAAAAAATCTTGTCGAAGGTCTAGGTCACTAGACCTTCGTTTTTTTTTGACTCGCTTAGATTTTTCTCAGAATAAGTCAAAAATTAAAGAAATTCGTTAGAACTCCGATATATTCCTTATGAACATCAAAAACATGCTTGGAAATACAGTTCCAGTTTCGCCCACGACAAGTGCGGCTAAAGTGGAACGTCCGATTAAAACGGATTCTTCGCATGACCGTGATCCGCAAGGGCAGCAGTACTCTCAGCAGGAACAAAAAAAAGAAAAAATGACTCAAGAGCAATTCGAAAAAGCGGTTGCTATTCTGCGTGAAAAAAACTTCATAAAAGACATGAATTGGAAAGTCTCTTCATTTATTGAAAATGAAGTCAGATACGCCCTGGTAACCGATAGTACGGGCCAGACTATTCGTAAAATTATAGAATTTGATCTCTGGGAAATATTCAGTGATTCAAAGGTCGAAGAGACTAAGGGCCAACTTCTCAAGAAAACGGCCTGATTAGAGCATATTTTGCCTACCCGCACTTTGTCTAAGCCAATCAATTGACTCACGTATCAGTATAAAAATCTGAAATAATAAAAGAGAGACAGGATCTTCAATTTCATGGAGGAAATGAAGTGCCAATACGCATTAACGGTTTAGCCAGTGGACTTCCGCCAAACTTAGTTGATCAAGTGATCGAAGCTGAGCGCATGCCCGTTAAAACAATGCAGGATCAAAAAGCTAAGATCGAAGACAAAGTAAAATTAGTTACTGATCTCGAAACAAAAATTAACGAAATCGGAAAAAGTCTCGGCAGCGTTATCGGATCAAAAGGATTTGTCGATAAAAAATTAAATTCGAGTTTTCCCGAAATCGTCAATGGTACTCTTGATCCCGAAAGAGCAGATGCCGGCGATTGGACGCTTGAGGTTCTTCAACTTGCAAATAAACCAAGTGTGGTAACGAGCGGCTTTGCAGATAAAGATAAAACTACGATGGGTGTGGGTTACATAAAATTCGACACGCCCGAAGGTGAAAAAGAAGTCTACATCAATGAAGACAACTCGACTCTGGAAAAAATAGCTGTGCAGATCAATAATGCGTCCATCGGAATCAGAGCGGTTGTCATCAATGATCGCAGCGACAAAGAAGACAGCTACAAGCTTGAAATTGCGGGTATGAAAACCGGTGATGATCATCAAGTTAAGTTTCCGACTGTCTATTTTCTGGATGGAGAACGTGACTTTCAATTCACCGGAACCAATCCTGCTAAAAATGCCAAGTACCGATTGGACGGTCACGAATTTGAATCCAGTGAGAACATGATTACTGATTTAATTCCCGGTGTAACTCTTGATTTAAAGAAAGCACAGCCGAATCAACCGATTCGAATAAACATTACGGAAAATTATGAAGTTATTTCCGGAAAAATAAAGTCTTTCGTTGATGCCTACAACGCAGCCCTGGGCTTTGTGCAGAATCAGAATAAGCTCGCAAATGACAAAAACGGCATGCCTCGCCTCGGTCCACTTGGTGGCGACAGTATGCTGCGCATGACGGAAAGTCGGCTGCGTGAAATTATTCAGAACCCTCAGCAGACAAACAGCAGATTCACCCGGATCATCGAACTCGGTGTGGAATTCAACCGAAACGGCACTCTTAATTTCAATCAGGAAAAATTCGCAAAGATCGTCAATTCAGAACCGCTGGAAGTGGTTGAATTTATGAAAGGAGATTTGGCCAATACCGGCTTTATCACTTCAATGAAAAAAAGACTGAATGCCATCGTTGACCCGCAATCAGGGCCCGTCACTAGTCGTAAAAAAAGTATGCAAGATCGAACTGCTCAGATCGATAAACGTATTGAAGCCAAAGAGAAATCACTTGAAAAGAAGGAAGCACAATTGAGAGACAAGTTCGCAAGAATGGAAGAAGCAATGTCAAAAATACAGACACAGGGTGCTGCTGCACAAGCATCATTCGGAGGGGGTAAATAATGTCGAGTCAGTACAGTAAGTACAAGAAAACATCTGTGCTCAGTGCAAGCCGGGAACAAATCTTATTGATGCTTTATGAGGGCGCAATTCGATTTACAAAGCTGGCCATACAAGCCATTGAGCAGAATAAGGTTGCTGAAAAGGGGCAGAATATCATACGCGCTTTTGATATTGTGCTGGAGCTTCACGCTACGCTGGACCACAAAGTTGGAGGCGAGCTGGCCATTCAATTAGAGCAACTTTACGTATTTATGATGGATAAGTACACACAGGCAAATCTCAAAAACGACGCCGAAGCGTTGCGCGCCAATCTGAAGGTTCTTGGAAATCTTTACGATGGCTGGAAACAGGCAATAGATAAACTCAAAAAAGAAAATGAACAAAAAGGGGGAGCAGCATGATTCGGTTAATACAGTTCTTAAAAGAGAAGAATCATTTTCTCGAGAAATTTTTTGCCTTAAATGAATCTCAGATCACCAAGCTTACTGCCGGTAGCTATGAAGATCTTGAAAAGTTTTATAATCAACGTGAAGATCTGCTTAAAATCATTAAGTATATCGATGCTGAAATAAATAGAGCTCATATGTTACACAAAGACATAGTGGGACAGTTTACCGAAGAACAAAAAACAGAAATTCGAGAATCAATGCGTACAAAAGAAGCGTACGTCAGACGAATTCTTGAACAGGATTTGCAAGTGCTTGGCATGATTGACGACGCGAAATCGACGATCATCAAAGAATTGCAAGGTATTCAGGTGGCTCGAAAAGCCATGAATGGATACAAAGTAGGAGTTGCCTGAACTCATTACGCTGAAAATTAGATCATCAGCCAGTCAGAGTTTTGACTGGCTGTCAGAGATCTCAGCCATTGCCTAATAATTACAAATACCAGCTGATCATTATTTCGATTTAAAATTGGCACTCTGATTGCTCTTGAAATAAAAGTAACTAAATGCGATTTATGATAAGTCGCTTTTTTATTTGGAGGGCATGATGCCGCAAACAGATTCAGTCTTTGGTCTTGTCGAAAATGATTTTCAACACAGCCGATATACTGCCGCGATGATGAAATTGGTTAAGTTATCAAATGTTTATAGTAAAGATCTCAATTTTCTTAACCTACTGGCTAAAACTCAAAAAGCTTTATTAGATTTTTCAGGCTTGGTTAAGACCATTCAGGCGAAAGCGGCTATAACAGGGGCGATTGCAGACCACATTGGCTGCATGAACTTACTTTATTCGCAGGGTCGACTTAATGAAGCACTCGATGTTGCGTTATTGCTTCAAGAGTCGGCGTTAAACACAGTTGAATCTAAAGCCGTTACTTATTGTTTAATAAAAATTTACATTGAGTTTACCGATTATGAAGGATTGCAGGAGGTTATCAGCGCCGGCAATTCAGAATCAATTGATGACGTCATGTTGTGGGCTAGCGGTCTTATCAGTCTTTCCAATGGAGATAAGAACCAAGCCCTTGTTTTTTTCAGGAATGCGGTTCTGGCAAATAGTAAAAATGATCAGGCATGGGTCAGTCTGGCGTTACTTCATGAAGAAATGGGCGATCGTGAGTTGGCCTTGGCTAATCTGGAAAAGGCTCTCGACGCGAATCCGGACAATTCGCTGGCTCTGAAGCTGATGACGAAATGGTATTTGCGTGGTGTAGAGCAAACCCAGAATATGATGAAAAAAATCAGACACTATCTGGCGCGCTATGATTTCGATGAGGAAATCAGTTTGTGCCATATGCAAATGGCTAAAGAAGCGAACGACCAGGGTACAGTCAGCTTTGAGGTTGAAAAACTCTTTCTCAGCGATCCGGTTAAATATGCGTCCATCAAAAAAACCTCAGAAGATGGTATCAAAAACCTTTAAAGGTGTGATATTCTCATCTGGTGTTTGTTGATATACAAAACCAATATAAAGACAGCTGCCTAAATTCTTTCGATTTTTTTGATCGGCAGAACCTTTTCTACAGTCTTTTAGACGACTCTAACAAAAGCAAAGCTCAGGTTGAACTTATCATCGGTGACCTAAGCTTTATAGAACAATACGCTGGGGAGCCGAAACTAAAAATTCTGCTTGTCGGCGAACAGGCTGTTTCGGCCAAAGCTATTCACCGGATTTCACATCAATCGAAACTGCACATTGTCGAAGCAAAAGATAGTACCCATCTTGGGGTGATTCTAAAAACTATCCAACACGATGCTGAAAAAATGCAACAGGTTCAGGCTGTAAAAACCGAAATTCAGAAGAAACGTAAAACACTGGAATTGCTTAACAGTCGTCTTTCCAATGAGAGTGAAAAGAAAATTGAAAGCCTGGAAAAATCCCATATAGAAGAAACTGAAAAGAATCAGAACGAAAAAAGTCTGCTGCATTTCCTTGATTTTATTCAGTCTGAATCCATCGGTGATGACTTTGTAGCGAAGATGTTTCGTTTTATTTGGAAAGA
>JAYVIY010000363.1:0-18222 GCA_043769795.1 Pseudobdellovibrio sp.
ATTCGCGAGCCTTGTTGTTTGGTCACTGCATTGAATGAAATCATCGAGGTAATATGAACTAAGAGAATCACAATATCAAGAGGTATGCAGCACCTGAGCGTATCAAAACGGTAATATTAAACCCTATTTTGTCTTGGGCTCTTTCATATTGATTCAAAATTCGAGTTATTTTGATAATAGAAAAATAAAATTGGAAAATATTCATACCTCTGGCGTATTCTAGATTCAACGAAGCAATCAACGTAAGCCTGAGGATGGTGTGAAACCCATCTTTCAAAGTCACTCGGGTTCAGTAGTTGTACAATGGGAGGTACGTGTGAAGCGGATTTTCAGCCACAACGATAAAGCGCCAAAATGAAGAAGAACCCTAATAAAATATTTCACCAATTTAAGGCAAAAGGTTTCTCGTGTAATCTATTAACTAACAATAGGAGGCACTAGCGGACTTTGAGTCACGGGTCAAACCGTGTACTTCCTTTGCCTCAAGGCAAACCCCGGGAAACCGGGAGACGCAAAGCTATAGGGGCTTGTTTTCGGATATGCCAGCCAGCTGCCAAAGGTAATAAAGACCTGCGGTGTAAACTGCAAATGGAAGTAAAAAACGTTCTAAAAATTATAACATGGATTGGTTTCATTCCCCTTAAACTCTAGGCTTTCAATGGATGACGAGCCTAGGGTTTTTTTCTTTTTGGGGCTCACTCTAAACTTCAGGCAATAAAATTCTTGCGCCTATCTTCAAACTGCTCTTCGATTTCAATTTGTTTAATTTTCTTAATTGCGACACCGATGTTTTATATTTTTTTGCTATCGAAGCAACGTTATCGCCGGCTTGTACGATGTGAAATTTCTTGGTGGCCAGCTCGGGCCGCTTTTCTTTAAGCGGCGTGCGATCCGGTACAAAAATTCTTTTACCAACCGAAATTTTCTTTTTTCTCGAGAAGTCATTGATGTCGCGGAGATAGGCCACGGTGGTTTTATACCGACGCGCCAGGCTCGAAAGCGTGTCACCTTTTCTGACTTTATAGCTTTGAATTTCCTTTTGATCTGCAATGTATTCAACTTTATCAGAAATACTTTCATTAGACGCCGTCAGCGCTGCTTCATAGCTTCCGGGAGGAATACGCAACCCCAAAGTGTTATCGATTTCTAATGGAGCAATCTCGCCTTTAAATCGCGGATTGAGCGCTTTAAAATCCTCATAATTGAGATTCATTTTTTCTGCCATCAAACGCAAATTGATCGGTTGGCTGACCGTAATGTGATCGAATTCGATCGGTGGCAAATAATCGATTCCTTCAAATCCGTACTTATCCGGATTTTTTGCTATTAACTTCGCAGCAATATACTTAGGTACATAGTTATCGGTTTCAGCGGGCAAAGCTCTTTTTATTTTTGATAAAGCCCAGAAGTCTTTTGTTTTATATTTTTTAATTACGCGCTCAATTCGTCCTTCACCCACATTGTAGGCAGCCATTGCCAGATACCACGAATTAAATCTGGCAAATAAATCTTTAAAATATTCAGCCGCGGCCTGGGTTGATTTTTCAGGATCTCTTCTTTCGTCGAGTAATTGGTCAATTTTTAGTTTATAGCGCTTTCCCGTGCCCCTAATAAATTGCCAATAGCCCACAGCCGAGGCATGACTGAAAGCCTGAGAACTGAAACCGGATTCAATCAGCGCAATATAAAATAAATCTTCAGGTAATTTATTATCGCGCAAAACTTTCTTCATTAAGGCTTCGTAGCGAGTTGAACGCAAAAGATAACGCTCCATATGGGAGCGGCCCTTATTCTGAAAGTAATTGATCCACTTTTCAACATTGGCATTGATTTCGGTCGGAATAATTTCTAATTCTTCGATTTTATTAACGGCCGCTGTTGGTTTTTCATTAACGACTTCGTTAACGCGAAAATGCTCGATGCCATCACCGGAAGCGGACTCGCCGGCGTCATCATTAGTCGACTTTGTGGCTGTTGCACAGGCCGACAATAATATGAACAAATGAAGGGCAATCAGACATCTTATTATTTTTGTCATTCATCATATTTGTCTTGTTTTCTCAGTTTAGCAACAATTTCTTTAGCCAATAACTTCAACAATTCAAACTGTTCCTTCATTGGTTTTTTCGAAAGTGTCGTCTGCATAATTTCTTCCGGAGAAAATCCCAAAAGTTGAAAATAATCGAATAATTGTGTGATTCTTTGAAGATATAATTGCTGGTCCTTAGATGGGATTTCATTAATTAACAGATGAATTTCTTGATCTGCTCTTTTTTGTCCGGCGAGATTTGCAACCAAAACATAAATAACGTTTGTCGCTTCAGAACCGACTTTACGGAAATCATTTTCATTCGAATATTTCTCAATGAGATTCAGCTTGTTTTTTACCTCAGCCAGAAATTCAGGTTTAAAATTCAGATCACGGAAACGCAACCCGAAGTAGGCCAGAAGACTCAAAAGCCCAGCAAAAAAAGTAATCAAATAAATCGGAAGCCGATAATCAACTACAGAAAATCCCGCCGTCGGAAACTCTAAAATGACCTGAGGTCGAAACTGCACGGCTTCTTTAGTTTTTGCGGGTCCGTTTGCTGAATCTGAAATCGTGTTCTGCGCCAAATTACCGGCCGTGATCTGCAAGGACAGCTCCGGCGTAGACTCCGACACATATTTCTTTTGTTGCGGATCAAAATAAGTAAGTTCAAAAGACGGAATTTTCATCGGCCCCTCTTTGCGGGGAATTACAAGAATTTCAAATTCCTTGAAACTGTGTCCTTCCTTAAAAAATTTCGACTCACTTTTTGTATCGTAGACTTCAAGCCCATCGGGCCAAGAAATGCTTGGTAAATCGATTAATTTGGCATTACCTACCCCTTCATATCTTACTTTAATCGAGAAGGGCTGATTGGCCGGATAACTGTTGGCATCGGTCTTTAAACTGATCTGGTAATTGCCTACCGCGCCTGAAAAATTCTTGCCGCGGCCTTCTTGAGGTAAAGGGAGCACTTTTATTTCAGCTCTTCGTGAGGTCTTTGTGTACTCGCGGGCCTGGCCCCAACCAAATTGCGTGGCCGTTCGAACTTTGGCTTTTATTTTAAATTCATCAATAATCGAAACGCCGGCTTTGATCGGAAATAATCCATGACTTGCAAGCAGTGCCTTTCGATAGCGAATTCCGTTCACAATTTCCTCAGTGAAATGCAGTGCCGGAACTTCTTCGATAATTTCTTTCCAAAAACCTTTCAGGTCAGGGAATTTCACTCTGTCTAATGATTCAACATTTGATCGGGTGTAGATATACCAATTAGCGGTCACTTGTTCGCCCTCATAAACTTCATTTTTATCAAGATCGAGATATACGAAAAACGCATCATTGGTGTTGATATTCAATTTGCGAGAAGGCGTCGGCCCTGACGGGACCTGCTGTCCGAAGCCCCCATTTATACCGCCGCCTCCGAACATGCGTTGCTGTTGCTGCAGAAGCTGCTCAAAGAGATCTTCTGTGTCTTGTGCCGCTCCCAGCGGATTATTTCCGGACTCCTCATCCTGCTGGCCGCCGTATCCGGGCGGAAAGCGCGGCCTGCCTTTCGGCTTCGTTCCTGCGTTTCTAAATTCTTCCTGCACTTCAATCTTTACAGGATTTGTTTTGTAATTTTCGCCTTTAATTTTCAGATCAATAGCGGGAATGACAAAAACTCCCTCTTTTTGCGGAGACAAAACAATGTTGAAATTCTGAGACGTGCGCTGCACAAACTGAGTTTTACCATTGATGATACTCATGCTGCTCGACGACTGACGTCCGCCCGGCACCACATTGATGACTTCAAGACCGGCCACTTTCGGGAGAACAGGCTCACTCATTTCGAAATCTTCATCTGACTGCACCGAAATATTTAAAGTAAAAGAGTCACCGATTCCCATTTGGTCACGGTCAACCACTGCGTTGACTTTGACCGAGGCCGCAAAAGAAGAGGCACTGAATAACATGACAAGTCCAAAAATAATATTACCAATTTTTTTCATTACTCTTCGATTTTCCTTTTTCTTTTTTATCAAAATTAGCCCTGATTTTCTGTTCCTGATTTTTCAATTCACCTAAAATCTTTTTTACATCACCCTCAGAAAGCTGGTCACCTTTAAATGGTCGCGGTTGGTATTTTGGTGAGCCGGCCTTTTTTTGATCTTCTTTTTTTTCCTGACCATCTTTTTGATCTTTTTTCTCGTCCTTTTGGTCTTTACCTTCGTCGCTAGGTTTTTTGTCCTGATTTTCGCCTTGCCCGCCTTTTTGCGGATTTTCTTTACTGTCTTTATCGTTCTGTCCGTTCTTGTTTTTCTGATCCTGCTGTTGTTTTTGAATAAGCAATTCAATATTGGTTTTAACTTCGTTAGATGTTGGCGCCAAATCAAGAGCGGCCTGATAATTTTCGAGAGCTTCGCTTATTTTCTTCTGTGCACCGTAATAGACGCCAAGATTATATCTTACCTTGAAAATCATTTCAGGGCTCTCTTCGGCTTCAGCCAGTTTCAAAGCGTGTTGTAGTGACTTAAGCGCCTCGTCGGGCTTTTGTACAGCATTGAGAATAACCCCGATATTTGAATGCGTACCAGAACGCTGCCCTTCGTCTTCAAGAATTAAATAATACTTGGCGAGCGCGTCTTCAAACTTTTCTTTTTTCACATCCTGATTCGCTAAGTAGTCGGTGTACAGGGTTTTTAATGAGGGGCCTCGGCTGGTGGCTCCACAGCCCGCTAAAAACAAAGGAAATGCTAAATAAAAAAACCTAAGTTGTGGTTTCATACTTACCCTTCCAGACATTTGACTCCGGTTTGCGGTCACCGATAAAAAGGCTTACAAAAATAAAAAATAAACCAAGCAGTAACGGAGCCGTAAATTTTTCTTCGTATTGAGTCATAACGCTCGATTGAAACTGGGTTTTTTCAAGCTCACCCACGTCGCTCACGAACTTTTTCAGGTGCTCACTATTAAGAAAAGAATAATAGAATTTGCCGCCCCCGGCTTCAGCTAATGATTTTAAGAAATCACCATGGACTTGAGTCAATACCGTTTGTCCGGCCGAATCTTTTTTATAGCCGGTCATGTTACCGTAATTATCGCGCACCGGAATCGCGCCGCCTTTTTCGGTTCCGTAGGCCATTGAAAAAATTTTGACACCATCATTATTTAAGGCTTTGGCTACTTCGAGCGCCCCTTTTTCCTGATCTTCTCCGTCGGAAGCCACCAAAATAACTCTCGTGGTTCGTGACGATTTATCCTGCGTGACGCCGCCCTTTTCAAAGGCTTCTTTTGCATAACTGAGCGCCGTTTCAAAATTGGTTCCCTGCGAACTCACTGAATTGACATCGAGAGAATCAATATACATACGTAGTGCATTCGGATCACTGGTTAGAGGCGACAAAAGCGCGCTGCTACCGGCAAATGCAATAATCCCGATCTTATTTCCCGGCATGAGCTCGAGTAATCTTGCCAACTCGATCTTCATCTGCGACAGGCGCGACGGTCTGACATCTTCAGCCATCATACTGTCAGATACGTCGGCCAAAATCAGCATTTCAACGCCCTCGCTTTTAATCTCTTGCTGGCTTTCGCCGGCCTGCGGGCGGGCCAAGGCAATGACAACAAAAACAAGCCCCATAACCTGAAAAGCCATTTGCAGTCGTCGTCGGTTCAGCGAAAGATTCTGAGTGAGGTAAACGGCCACTTTTTTGCCAAATGCGGAATTCAGTTTTTCGGAAAAATACTTTTCAAAAAGCACATACATTATGGCCACAATCATGACCGGTATCAGAAAATAAAAACCTTGCGGGTTTCCCCATTTGATAAATTCATTCACTACGGACCTACCCTGAGTAAAGTCATCGAAAGCAGGCGACTTAAAATAAACATCAGTAGACCGAACATCAAAAACTGCGGAAAAAATTCTTCATAACGAACATATTTATTATCGTCAATTTTTGTAGTTTCAAGTTTATTAATTTCATTAAATATACCGCTCAAAGAATCTTCTTTTGATGCTCTGAAATATTTTCCACCGGTTACATTGGCCATTTGTTCTAAGAGCTCATCGTTCACTGTGCTTTCAAAAGGCTGATAACGCTTAACTTTGTTTCCGAATAGGTCCTGCGAATACATTGGTATTTTAGTCGGGCCACTGCGACCTATACCAATGGTGTAAATCTTAATTCCATAACCCTTGGCAATTTCAAGACCGGTTTCGGGATCAATGGTACCTGAGTTATTTTCACCATCAGTCATAAAAATCATAACCCGCGATTTTGCCTGCGAGTCTTTTAACCTGGCCGCACCACTGGCCATACCCACACCGATGGCGGTGCCGTCTTTTATTCTGGCCGATGCGGCTGTTGTAATCTGTGCGACCCGATCCAAAATCAACTGATAATCGAGAGTGGGCGGCACCAAAGTAAAAGCTTCACCCGCAAAAATGACAATGCCGATCCGGTCTGACATTCGTTGCTTTACAAAATTGATAATTGTTTCTTTGGCCGACTCAAGCCTGTTGAGTGGCTTCATATCTTCAATTAACATACTGTCAGAAATATCCAGTACCAAGACAATATCGAGACCCTCAAGTGTTCTTTTAACCTGAGAATCAGCCCTTTGTGGCCTTGCCAGCGCCGCAATAAATAATAATAGCGATAGCAAGAGCACCATGCGGTTCACTTGCAATAAAAAAATTCGTCCGCGGTTTTTCCATTTTAAAAAATTACCGACCGAACTGATTTTCAGGGTCGCTGCTGATTTGTTTCTGAAAAAAAACCAATAAACCAGCACCAGCCAGGGTAGAACCAACAAAAAGGCCAGCGGCTGACCCCAGAGATACTGGCTCATAAATCCTGCCCTTTGTGTTTACTCACATAGCGATGCAACTTTTTTACAAATTCGCTTTTCTCTGCCGGTAGCAGCTCAGGCTTCTTTCTGAGTTCTTCAAATTCACCCAGCACTTTATTGAGGTTTTGCCGAGTGTCTTTATATTCCGGAAAATTTCTGCGGAAATATTTAGTGATTCGATCATTAGTTAATTCGAACATCGGTAGTTGATAGGCTCGCAGATTATATAACCGAAAGGCATTTTCGATCTGATCGATTGGGTATCCGGCTTTTTCTGCTAAACGTATACTACGGTAAAATTGTGTATCGGCCTCTAATGGTGAATTGTGTTTTTTTAGATTTTCTCTTAATTTCCTGTAAAAAATAGCTCGGTTGGCGCGGTAAGCTGCGTAAACCGCAAACATCAGAAATACGCCGATCAAAATCAAATAGTAGAAAGCCGGAATGCTTATTCCTATCGGCAGGATGGGCCCAAATGCTTCCGGCGGCTTAGCGTCTGGCGCAGGCTTAATCACGCTTTCAACTTTGATCGCGGCACCGCTCAATGAAATTTCAGAATTTCCGTCGGTCAAAATCAGATCACCAATTTTATAGTCGCCAGGTGAATAAATTGTAAAATCAATATCGAAGCCATTTTGAAGAGTGGACTTTAGGTTTAATATCTTCAAAGTGTACTTCTGATTTTCTGCCAACTTAAAAACCGCCTTTTCAGGTGAAAATGCGGCGTTGTCGTTAGCACTGCAAAGCAGGTGAATATGGTCTCCCACCGTAATCTTTTCTTTATCGGCGCTGCAATTCATCGTGCTCACTTTACCGAGACCTCTTTCTCGTGAAAAAGGCCATCAAAGCGTGGTGGTAGTTATCATCCGGTGCAAAGTTAAAAGACCTCACTCCTGATTTAGACAATTTTTTCTGAAACTGGTCAAAGTCATTTTTAAATTTAGATTTCATCTCTTCGCGAAATACAGGGTTCGAAGTGTCGACGAGCACTCGGTCGCCGGTTTCAGAGTCTTGCAGTTCGATGATCCCCACGTCCGGAAACAGAAATTCGGTTTCATCCTGAACGAGCCCTGCGATGACTTCATGTTTTCGTTCAAGCAGACGCAGTGCCACTTCGTAATTTGTATCCTGAAAGTCACTCAGTAAAAAAACCGTGGCGCGTTTTTTCAAAACCCCTCGCAAGTAATCAAGTCCTGAAGAAATCCGAGTTGTGGTGTTTTTCGGTTGAAAGTAAAGCAGTTCACGTATAATTCGATAAACCTGCGAACGCCCTTTTTTGGGTGGAATGTAGAGCTCTACATCATTTGAGAACAACAATAAACCCACCTGATCGTTATTTTTTACTGCGCTGAAGGCCAAGGTCGCTGCAACGTAAGTGAGAGTCTCGCCCTTAAAGTAATTTTTAGATCCGTAATCCTGAGAGCCACTCACATCAACGGCCAGGATCATCGTGAGTTCGCGTTCCTCTTCGAAGTTTTTTATAAAAGGTTTTCCGGCTCTGGCCGTCAGTGTCCATGAAATTGATCTGACGTCGTCTCCAGCCACATACTCGCGAAAATCGGCGAAGGTCATCCCCTGCCCTTTGAAATGCGTATGGTATTCTCCAGAAAAAATATTATTTACGATTTTTCTGGTGTCGATTTCAATACGCTTAACTTTTTTTAGTATCTCTGCCGGAACTGCCAATCATTACCCCGAAACTTCAATAGCCGCCAAAACTTCTTTAACAATATCATCCTGCTTTAGATTTTCAGCTTCAGCCTCATACGACAAAATCAATCGGTGCCGAAGCACCTTGTAGACGACGGCTTTAACATCTTCAACAGTCACAAAACCGCGGCCCCGCAAAAAGGCGTGAGCCTTGGATGCCCTGATCAGACTGATACTCGCACGTGGCGAGCCACCCACTGTGACCAGCTTATCTAAACGTCCTAAACCATATTGTGTCGGATAGCGCGTGGCCATAACCAGATCTACAATATAATTTTTAATTTTTTGATCAACATAAATCTGATCGACAAGCTTTATTGTACTCATCAGCTGATCTTTGCTGATGACCTTATTTAAAATAGGTTTCTGATTGATTCCCATCCGCGAAACAATTTCGAGCTCTTCGGTTTTAGTCGGATAGGAAACGTTGATTTTAAACATAAAACGATCAAGCTGTGCTTCTGGGAGTGGGTAAGTGCCTTCTTGTTCAAGAGGATTCTGGGTCGCTAAAACTAAAAAAGGGTGATCGAGTTTGTAAGACTCATCGCCGATGGTTACTTGTTTTTCAGCCATGGCTTCCAAAAGCGCCGACTGCACCTTTGCCGGTGCGCGATTAACTTCGTCTGCCAACACGATATTTGCAAAGACGGGGCCTTTTTTAACGCTAAAATCCCCGCTTTTAGGATTGAAAATCATCGTCCCGATTAAATCTGTCGGCAATAAATCCGGCGTAAACTGAATGCGGTGAAAATCAAGAGAAATTGTATCGGCCAATGTTGAAATAGTCAGTGTTTTCGCTAAACCCGGAACTCCTTCGAGCAAAATATGACCGCCGGTCAACAGACCCATGGTGATACCTTCAATCATCTCTTTTTGTCCTACCACCATTTTGTTCATTTCAATCATCATCTGTGACACGAAAACGCTTTGTTCTTTTACGCTTTGATTGAGTGCTGATAAATCCATGTCTGCCATTATTTCTCCCAATATGATTATGCTTTACTATTCTGTCACAATTAGTCTTGATTTCAACCTCAAGTCGTAAGAATATAAATCCCTATGCGCACCTTGACTCAAGTCTGGGTTTTCTTTCTGACCCTGACTTTTTTATTTTTGTTACTCGGATTTCAAATCGCCGGACGCTTAGGTCTTTTTATAGCTTTTTTATTTAGCCTAACTATTGTTTATGCAACGCTTCATCGCGGCGTCAGGTTATTCAGAAAAAAACTCAATGCCCAACTCTTCAACGGCAATGATTCATCTGGTTTCCTTACCGAACTGAACAGCCATAAACTTAAGTTCGGCTTGCGAAAGATTTATGTTTACAGAACTAACACTCATACTCCGCCGCTGGTTTGGAAAAGCCGGCCCACAGAAGGCCACTTGCTGATAAATTCGCAGCTGGTTGACAACCTTAACCCTCACGAAATCAAGCTCTTGTCGTTGTTATTGTTGTCCCATCTCGAGAAGCGTTCCTTTATGATTACGCCCATTCTTTCGGTCATCAATCAGAGCTTTTTTGCATTAAATATATTGTCTGCCATTATTTCAAAAACTGTGGCCTTCGTTTTCAAAATTAAGCGAGATATATTGAATGCTGATGCGAAGTTCAAAAAAGAAGGCGAATCCTCTGATTTTGAGTTAGGCTTTTTTCTAAACAAGCTGCATAATTTTGAATATCATCAGAATAAAAAACAATTAGGTACTGAATACTTTTCAGTTCTTAGCCTGAAAAAATTTAATTTTTTTGATCAATACGGCATTCCAAGTCTTAAACAAAGGCTTGAAAAAATAATGGGTTTTGCTATTTAATAAACAGCGACTCTTCCCGAAAGGACCATACATGACGAGCACCGAAATTGAACCCAAACTTGAAGCCTCTCTTTCCTTACTGATTATGTCGATCGCTTCCAATGCCATGATGGCCATGGGACTGACCGCCGACCCGCAAAGCGGCACGATTGAAGTCGACAAAAATATGGCTCGTTTCAACATTGATCTGTTAGTCGTATTAAAAGAAAAAACGAAAAACAATCTTAACAGCGAAGAATCGGGCTTACTGGATCACATCTTGCAAGATGTGCAGTTAAAATTTGTTCAAACAAAATAAAACAAATAATTAAGGACATCTATATGAAAAAATTTTTTGTCGCAACAGTTCTGGGCCTCACTCTGATAGGCGCCTTTTATACTTTACAAAACTCGGCCCTGGCCCAAACTAAAAGTTCGAAAACTCAGGCTCCGGCTCTTCAGCCCTTGGTGCAACAACCATCGCCAATTCTTAAATTAAATGATTCTCTTCCCGCTAACTTATTTGTTGAATTGGCCAAAGCCATTAATCCGAGCGTAGTTAACATTTCAACTTCAGCTTTGGCAAAAAGGGGTCCTAAAGATCCGATGCTCGAGATGCTCGAAAAATTCTATGGAGTTCCGTCGCAGGACCAAGGCGCATGGAACAGCAAGCCTCAGCGCGTAGGGCTTGGAACCGGATTCATCATCCGCGAAGATGGTCTTATCGTAACCAACGCCCATGTTATTCGTGATGCTGATATCATTGAAGTGCAGCTGACTGAAGGCTCTGACAAGCAATATAAAGCTGAAGTCATAGGTAGCGATCAAAGAACAGATATAGCACTTATTAAAATTAAACCCGAAGGCAAACTTCCGGCCGTGAGCCTTGGCACATCTAAAGAAACTGAAGTCGGTGAATGGGTGGCTGCCTTTGGTAACCCTTACGGACACGGACATACGATGACTAAAGGCATTATTTCATCGAAAGGACGAGCCATTCAGGAGATCAATAAATTTCCATTGCTGCAAACCGATGCCTCAATTAATCCGGGAAATTCCGGCGGTCCTCTGGTTAATTCGCGCGGCCAGGTGGTCGGTGTGAATTCAGCCATCGATGCCAGAGCCCAAGGAATTGGATTTGCAATTCCAATAGACGAAGTAAAATCAATTTTGCCGCAACTTGAGCAAAATGGTAAAATTCGAAAAGGTTACCTAGGGATTGGACCACAAGATCTCGATAACCAGACGGCCACTTTTTTGGGTATGGATGAAGAATATCGAGGTTCGGTTATCGTGAATGTACAACCTAACGGGCCTGCAGATAAAGCGGGATTGAAAATATACGACGTCATCACGGAAGTTGATGGCAAGAAAATCAAAAACGCTCAAGATCTTATCGACATCATTTCTGACAAAGAGCCCAGTCAAAAAGTTAAAGTCAGATATTACCGCAATAATAAAGGCAAAGCTCTTGAGAAATCAGCAAGTGTGATGATTGAAGAACGTCCTGACGAGAAAAAACTTCTGCGTGACAGTTTTCAACAGCGGTCAAAATCTCGCGAGTAATTTCGAGATGAGATAGCAACTTACTATTTTACGATTGTGACCTTATTTATTGTGACAGTCACTTTGACAAAATCGGCGACTTTTATTCCGAGATAAACCGGCGTCATAATTTTATAGTCGGATAATTTGACATCAAACTTGGCGCTGGCTTTTGCAAAATCCGGCGCAATTGTGTAAAGCCCGGTAATTTCCTTTTCAATGCCATGCAAGATCAATTTTCCGCGAAAAGAAGAAGTCACCACTTTGGAATTTTTTATATTCCAGCCCGCAGGCATCTGAAATTCTTCAAATTTTATTTTTGCCACCGGAAATTGGCTGATCTGCAGGTACTTCTCTTTCATATCTTGGTCGCGTGAATCAATACCCGTTTTTAAGCTCTCCAATTTAAAATTGATTTCTCCGGATAGCTTAGAATTATTAATTTTAATGCTTGAAGTAACGCCTTCCCCAAGGCCTTTGATCACCAGCATATTAGGGCGTCCGATGGCTTCAAATTCGACACTGCCCTCAGTGGGTACTGTGACTATTTCAGTGATTTTTTCACTTTGTTCAACAGCGGCTGCAGCAGGTTTTTTATCAAAGGCCCAAAGCAAGCAACCAGACAGAAGCACAATAATTAACAAATTTATTTTCACATTTGACCTCATTACTCGCTACCAGATTAAAACCTTAACTCGTCTACAGTCTAGACATATAATAAATTCTGTCACAAAGTTAGACGTCTCAGACCTCATAAATTACCTATAACGTCGGAATACAAAGTGCAAACCTCCTGAATGTTGATTTCAAAACAGTTGAGGTTTTATGAAAAGCATTAAGAAACAAATAACAAATTCTTTCTTTGCGTTCTTGTTAGTAACTGCTGTAATCGGCATTGGTTTCAACGGCGTTGCCGAGGCCGCCAGAAGCTGCCGCATCGTCGCTGAGGGCAGTGACGTAGCCGGCACAGTCCATCTTCAGAAAATTAGGGGTTCAGAAGCACTTAATATAAAAGCTTCAAAAATGGCTGAAGTTAAAGCGCTGTTTGAACAAAATGGTGTAGAACTCGAATCAAAAAAAGTATCTGATGCACTTGTTGCACTCGCTGAAAAAATAAGAAATGGCTCTGACGAGCCATCATTGCCAAAGGCCGAAAAGCTAGCAAAGATCCTTAATAAGTTTTACGATCTCTGTGTCGAAGACTATACAAAAGATCAAAAACTTCTGCTTGGCTACATGGTCGGCGAATCGGTACTCAAAATGGAAAGTATGCAGCTCAAAAAATTCAAGAAAAACCAGGCTCCGACTGTTTTCGATGCCGGTGGCGCCCTTCACATCAAAGATTTTCATAAAATCGTTGAATCTTACATCGATGGCACCGCGCTTTACCGAAATCTCTCTTCCGACATTGGTTTTATTTCTTGGCCGGATATTCGCCACCTTTATTCTAACAACTCATGGGGGATAGGTTTACGCGACCACGATCTCTATCATCTTCATTACGCCTACGGACATCCTTATTACCTGGCAATTAACTTCATGACTTCGCGAGGAATCAACGACCGACGTTATGCGATGGTTTCCTCATTCTGGGAATCGATTGATACCAATCAGACCGGTTTTGAAAGCCGTATGTCAGCCTACTTTCAAAGTAAAAATATGACTCCACAGGAGGGCATGATTTATCTCGCACGGGCAACAAAGGCCATGCTTGATGAAATCGAGGCTGCAAATCCAACTTCCTATTCGTATGAGCGAGATGCAAACTCAGTTGCCACAACTAATAACATCGGCGTGAACAGTGGCTGGCAGCCAAGACTAGTAAAATTCGGACGCAGCAGCGTGCCGGACGACTTTGGTGTTTATGATAAAGAGCTTGAAAAATTTATTAATAAATCTCTGCAGCTGAAGAGTGATTCTGCCAATAAGCGCTATTACAATTACCATCGTAAAGGGCCCGGAAAAACTTCGAATACTGATGAAGACCGTGCTTATTAGTCTTTGACTTGGAAGTGATTTCTGTACTCGATTAACAAGCAACGGTCAGAAACCACAGACAACCCGGCCGCTTCCGCTTTTGCTTCAGCAAAAGCGTGCTTAATTCCAAGTTGAAGCCAAACGACTTCGGCATTGCCGACATTTAAAATATCTTCGACCACTTCAGGAATGCGATCACTGGCTCTGAAAACATTTATAAATTTTCTAAATTCAGCCGGTACCTCAGACAATGACGAGTAAATTTTTATACCGTGGCTCGAGTCGGTATCGGGATAGACACCGACAATTTCGTAACCTTGCTTTTTCATAAACATCGGAATCTGATGGCTGGGTTTTGCTTTGTCAGGGCTCAGCCCGATAACGCAGATTTTTTTATATTTTTGAAGTAATGCCTTAATATTCGAATCAGCAACGTTCATTTGGTTTCCTTTGTAATACGTAAAAAACAAGTGCCACGGATTTCGCCGATGTTTTCGATCAGTAACTTATCCTTACTGAATTCCCGGGCCATCGCAAGGGTGTGAAGGCCATGCTGCGCAAGCTCCTTCAGTGTCATAAAACACGTGCCTTCAGGATGCAAACAATTGGCGATCGACTTCATCAGATTCTGTAGGTCAGAGTCTAAAAAAAATTTACAGCGATTTTTAAAATGACTGGGAGAAAGCTTACCCTGTTCAGGAAAAAAATAGGGCGGATTGCACACGATCAGTTTATACACGTCTGTATAAACCTCGTCCTGCAGTCGATCATAATTGACACAAAGAAATCTCAATTGGCTGCCGCTTTGCCCCAGGCGATCTGAATTGGTATTGAAATGCTGTTCGTAAATTTCCTGCACTTCAACAAAATCAAAAGCTGCAGGAACACTTTGCATGGCCTTTTTCCGATGGAAAAGTAAATCCATCCCGACAACTCCAGCTCCGGCACAAATATCCAGAGCCTTCGTTCCGGTAAGCTCAATATTTTGCAGCTGCACATAAATCTCGCGGGCCAAAAAGACCGAATCGTGCGACAATCTATATTCGGTTGGCTGCGAATAATTGAATGTAAAGTGACTATTGATTGTAGACATTTCCAATTAACTTTATACTTACGACGTGAACACTGTCGAATTGATTCCGATATTTTCTGATAATTACGTCTTTCTGATCACCAATACAGAAAGCCTTGACGCTATTGTGATTGATCCGGGCGAGGCCACCGAGGTTTTAAAAGTTCTATCGGGCCGAAAACTTAAATTGCATGCAATTCTGACAACCCATCACCACCTTGATCATATTGGCGGCGTCGCCGAACTCAAAGCGGCTACTCATTGCGAAGTCTGGGCGCCCTTAAAAAACAGCAACCAAATTTCAGCCGATCACTATGTCACACAAAATGAACAATTAGATTTAAAAGGTTTTTCTATACAAGTTGTCGAACTGCCTGGCCACACCCTTGGCCACATAGCTTATTATTTTACTGCGCAGAAATGGCTCTTTTCAGGAGATGTACTTTTCGGCTTGGGTTGCGGTCGACTTTTTGAAGGCGATTATTCAACGGCTTTTGAAAGTTTACAGAAAGTAAAAAGTTTTCCGGATGAGACAAAAATTTTCTGTGCCCATGAATACACCGAAAGAAATCTGCAGTTCTGCAAAGCCCAGAACTTTCCTCTGAATCCCGAATTGATCGCTTACGAAAAAGAACTTGTGGCCAAACGAAAACTGAATCTTCCTTCGGTGCCTCTAGTATTACGACAGGAAAAATTCTGTAACCCGTTCTTGCTTGCCTCGACCAAAGGCGAGTTTGCAAAGCTCAGGGAAAGCCGAAACGGGTTCTAGTAACGACTTTGGTTTATAAATACTTGAGCCGCCTAAGCACTGTTCCGATAACTCAACTATGTTCAAAATCGGCCTTTCCGGAAGAATAATCCAAATGGGAATCATATGCCTGATTCTGGTCTATTCTGTGCGGAATTGGACACAGACCCGGATTAACTTTCTTCTTGGACAGATCCACAGTGGACTCGAACGCATTGCCCAGGTCAAAACAAAGTCTAATGAGGTCAGCCGAAACCATACCGGTCAGCTGCTCTGGCAGGAAATTTCCTCGGGCGAAATTGTCTACGTCGGAAATTCAATTCAAACCGATAAAAATTCAAATACCGAAATTATTTTTGACGAAGGCGAATCTGTGGTCATCGGACCT
This sequence comes from Pseudobdellovibrio sp., assembly GCA_043769795.1. Classification (GTDB taxonomy): domain Bacteria; phylum Bdellovibrionota; class Bdellovibrionia; order Bdellovibrionales; family Bdellovibrionaceae; genus Pseudobdellovibrio. The sequence continues at coordinate 16,097 of JAYVIY010000363.1, forward strand.
GAATCTCTAGTTCGATTCGTACGGGCAGAAAATAAAATTCTCTTGCAGATGGTCAACGGAAAAATAGAAATAAAAAGCCCCGATGTCGAGATTAAGAAGAATCTGGGTCTAGCCGCTTTGCAGCCAAAACGTCTTTTTATTGCAACCCCAAAAGGTCGCCTCATATTGAATAATTCAAACATTCGAATTGAGGCGAAAACCGAAAAGGATTTTAAAATAGAGGTGCTCTCAGGTGCACCCGAACTTATACGGGGGGCGAAAATCGAAGTTTTGAAAATCGCCGATTATTCAGAAAAAATTGAAGTGCTTCCACCAAATCTACCCCTACAAAAAATAGAAAGCGTAAAGAGCGCTCTGCCAGTGCCTCCGCCGCTGGCTCCGCTTCCCGAAGTTGTGAAAACCACAGAGGTGCCTGAGGCATTACCTCATGCGCCACCTCACGTTTTACCCGAGAGCAAACCGCCTACACCGCGTAAGCCCGCTCAGATAAAGCTTAAAGCGCCGAAGGTAAAAAGTATCAAAGTTGAGGCCGACGAATGAGACTATCAATTTCGTTTAAACTTCTGCTGGGCCTGAGCTTTCTGATTTTCGGGATGACCGGATCTATTTCTTATTTCAATTCTGAATATCTAAAGAAAACCATTCTTCAACGCGAACGTGATTTTAATCTATCACTCACTGAATCAAAGGCGCGTGAAGTTGAGTCTTTTTTTGACAAACAGACTGCTATGATTAATACAACTGCAAGGCAAATGATGCTGACTCCTGTTGCTTCAGACGAAATCTTTAAAAATAATCCTGACCTGTATAGTGTTGAAATTTTTTCGGTTCAAGAAAAAGCCTCAAAGATTAGTATTAAAAACCCTGCGTGGAGGCTGGCCGATACAGCCGCTCTCGAAGACGGCCGCAAAAAATTTCAAAACGAACTGCTGGTTCAGATTAAGCAAAATCCGGAGCACATCATTACAATCAATTCGTCGGGTTACTATCCGCCAAAGGACAATGAAAAACAGGCCACAATTCTGACCCTGATTGTTCCCTTTTCTAAAATCGACAACGTACTCGATCAGGTCCTCATTGCAAATATCAACACTCGGCATTTACAGAGGCTTTTTTCAAATGCCGCTCTTGGCTCAACTAGCCTTTATAACCAATGGGGCTATTCTATTTCCAGTTCTAATGATGAATATCAGTTTAAAACCCGCAATATTTCTAAATCACCGCTGTTTGCCTTTGTAAGTAAATATCCGTTACCGAATTACTCGGGCCTTTTTGAGCAGGAAAATAAATCCACGATGATCAGTTTTGCAAAAACTCCCAGCGGACTTTTTCTAATGAGTGAGGTGCCGGCAGAAATTCTACTGGCGCCGGCCGAACTTATTTCTTTAATGACACTTCGACTATCAGGGTACTTTCTGGCTGGCTCCCTGTTTCTGCTCTTCATTTTTTCACTGAATCTGACTCTTCCGCTGGAAAAGCTGGCCGTGATTTCTCTAGAAATTGCAAAGGGTAACTTCGAACACCGGCCCGGCACGAATTTAAAACAATTTTTTAAGGACGAAGTTCACACTTTGGCTCATTCTGTAGAACGAATGGTAAAAGGGCTGAAAGAACGCGACCGCTTCAGAACCCTATTCAATAAGTTTCATGGCTCTGCGGTCACTGAAGATCTGATGAAAAATGAAATCGCATTGCGCGGCGAAAAGAAAAAAATGTTTGTCTTTTTCAGTGATTTGCGTGGATTTACAAATCTATCAGAATCAAAAGACCCGGCACAGGTCGTTGAACTCTTGAATGAGTATTTTTCACAAATGGTGCCGGTCATCAACCAGCACGGTGGCGTTGTCGACAAGTTTATCGGCGATGCAATCATGGCTGTTTGGGGTGTGCCCGAACCCAAACCCAACGATGCGCATAATGCGCTTATGGCTTGTATTAAAATGCGCATGGCCTTGGAACTCCTTAATCAAGTAAGGGTGGCGCGGGGCGAACCCGAGCTATGGATAGGCATGGCCTTGCATTACGGTGAAGCCATTTCAGGCACCATCGGTTCAGACGAACGCATGGAATACACTGTGATCGGTAATACAATCAACACGGCATCGCGAATCGAAGCCTCTACAAAA
>JAYVIY010000364.1:0-2788 GCA_043769795.1 Pseudobdellovibrio sp.
AGAGCCGTTGAAGAAACGGTAATATTTGAATCGATAATCGCCGACATCGCTTTATGATAACCTTCTTGCAGAGCCGACTTTAAAGAAGCCCCTTTATGAAGTTCTTCTTTAATTCGCTCGTTGATCAGTACATTGGCATCGACCGCAAAACCTACGGTCAGCGCCATACCTGCAATGCCCGGAAGAGTTAAGGTTGCGCCCAATGAACCAAGTAATGCAAATACGCTCAGGATATTTATGACTAGACCGACCGTTGAAACCAATCCCATACTTTTGTAGTAGAAAATCATGAAGAGCACGACTAACAGAGAACCTATGTAAGAAGCCATTTTCGCTTTATCAAGTGCATCTTTTCCTAACGAGGGCCCCACACGTCTTTCTTCAAGCTGTTCTAAAGTTGCCGGTAAAGAGCCCGCACGAAGTGCTGTTGCGATCAGCTTAGCTTCATTCAACTGATCTTCACGGTTGCTTGCCGAACCCAAAGTAATGACGGCCTGACCATTTGGAATCTTACCGTTGATTTTAGGCGCTGTTTTTACAACTTTATCGAGTACCACCGCCATTTGTTCATTCACATGACTTCCTGTAAGATCTGCGAATTTAGTCGAGCCTACCGGATTAAATCTTAACGACACCTCTGGCTGTCCGTACTGTCCAAAAGCAACAGTGGCATTATCAAGTAAATCTCCACCCAAATCTGTATCGGTCTTTAAAAGGTATGGTGTAGATCCTGCTTCTACTGTTTTTGCATTTCCGGTTCGTTCGAAATAAACGATCGTCTTCGGAGGAATTTTTCCTGTAAGGTCCTGATTTAGTTTTGCAACGTATTCAGAATATTTCAAGGTAGCCATAGAGTAGTTACCGGCCTTTTCAGCTTCGCTGATCAGCACGCGCAATTGATCCGGATTTTTCTCATACGAAACCACCATAAAATCGAGTCTTGCTGTTGTATTAATCAACTGCTTCGCTTTTTCAGCATCGGCCATTCCCGGTAGCTGAACTAAAATTCGATCTGCACCCTGCTGAGTAATTGAAGGTTCAGAAACCCCGAACTCATCGATACGATTTCTTATTGTTTCAATGGCCTGACGAATAACATTTTGCTTTTGTTCAAGCATATTGGCATCAAAATATTTTAATTCAACATCGGAAGCATTTGTCGAGATCACCTGCAACGTTGTTGCATATGATTTCTGAATAAAAGTTTCAATTTTTTTAGCGTCCTCAATTGAGTTAACCCCAACTGAAAACTGACCTTCTTTGGCCCGAGTGGTTTTAAAATCTTTAACGATGATATTTTCTTTTGCGAATTCAGCCTTTAAAGCCTGCGTCTGACGAACAACTGAAGTTGCAATAACTCCGTCAACATCAACACCCATTACAAGATGCAGACCACCTTGAATATCAAGACCGTAATTTAATTTAGCAGCCGGCCACCAGCCCAAACGGCTCACATCTACAAAATTGGGAACGACAAAAGCAATCGCCGTGATTAATCCAATGATGGCTATCCACGTTCTTGTTCGTAAACCTTCCATGTTTATTTTCCTTCTTTCTTAGCTTGTAAAATCGACTGCGGCATTGAAACCTGAGCACGTAAAACCTTAATGTGAACTTCTTTATCAACTTCTAAAGTTGCGATGGTGTCTGTAAGTCCTGTAACACGACCAAGTATTCCTGATTGAGTAATAACTAGGTCGCCGTTTTTCAGGCCAGAAAGAAATTCATTTGTTTCTTTTTGTTTTTTTGCCTGTGGACGAATTAAAAAGAAGTAGAAAACCCCGATGATAATAACAAATGGAACAAACTGCATCCAGGCCGGCGCCTGTGGAGCGGCTCCACCGGCAACTTCGGCCGACGTTTGCGCAAGGGACTGCGCTGAAATCAAGAAAACTTTAAACATGAAAACCTCTTTCAAACATTAAGACCAATAAATACTGAAAACTCAAAGTAAAATTGAACACTTAAACACAAATGATATCAAGCAATTGCTAGTTTTGTTTGTCGGATCTTACAAATCGCGTTAGGCAGTCATCGCGGTAGTCTGACCAGCGATTTTGCTCGATCGCTTCACGCGCTTTGGTCATGACACTCATATAGAAATGAAGATTGTGAATGGTATTAAGTCTCGAGCCTAATATTTCACCACTTAAAAATAGATGTCGAAGGTAAGCTCGTGAATAGTTTTTGCATGTATAACAATCACATTCAGCATCCAAAGGACCTGAGTCCTCTTTATACTCCTGGCGTTTAATGCTTACTTTACCCTGCCAAGTATAAAGAGTTCCGTTTCGTGCAACTCTTGTCGGCAATACGCAGTCGAACATGTCAATTCCCGCATCAATTGAAATAATTAAGTCGAGTGGTGTTCCTACGCCCATCAAGTAGCGAGGTTTATTTTCAGGCATCAGGGGCGCAATGTCTGGCAGCATTTCGTGCATGAGATGAATGGGCTCTCCTACCGAGAAACCACCGAGGGCATAACCTGGCAAATCCACACTAGTGACTTGATCAAGTGAGTATTTTCGATGTTCGAGGCTTAAGCCGCCCTGAACAATTCCGAAAAGTAAACTTTGGTCTCTCGCCATTGCCTTGTGAGATCTGACTAACCAACGATGTGTAAGATCCATTGAACGTTTGATCTGCTCGTTAGTGGCCGGATACTGCAAACACTCGTCAAAGGCCATAATAATATCTGAGCCGAGATCCATCTGAATTTCCATGCTTTTTTCAGGCGAAAGAAAATGCTTAGCACCATCAAGATGTGAATTAAACTCAACGCCTTCTT
>JAYVIY010000365.1:0-7533 GCA_043769795.1 Pseudobdellovibrio sp.
CGTCCGACAAGACGCGATGACAACACCGGCGGTGGATACGCTCCGCGCCGAACTGAAGGCGAGCGAACAAGCCGTCCAAGCGCAGGGTTTAAATCGTGGAATTCTGACGACAGTTCAGATCGTCCCCGCACTCGAACTGAAAGTCCGGCGCCGCGAAAGCCGACTGAATCCCGCAGACCGACTCGCGGTTAATAACTGAATTGTAAAGGCGCATTTTCGTTTGAAAATGCGCCTATTTTCTGAGAACTTGGACCAAGAGCCAGTTACAATACCTAAGCGACTCCGCTAAACTGAAATCACTTAAATATGAATTCAACATTTCGGATTCTTTCTTTATTTTTACTTTTTTTTTCTGCAAATTCTTTTGCAGAAGTTAGTTGCATCACCTCAGCCAAAGACCATGAATCCGCAAAAGAAAAATTACCTAAATTATTTCAGGAAATTCCGGTGAAGGTCGGAGTCGATCAGCCCGGACTGGTTTATGACATTTTTGCTACAGTTAGAATCAGTTTTATCGGAGACACAATTGTTTTACGTACAGATTCATGGCAGGGACCTTACGGAATGTACAATGATCTTTCAGAAGTTAAAAGTGTTTGTTTCAATGCGGAAACAAAGGAAATGGTTATTAAATTCAAGAATGATAAAACCGAGGACTTTAAAGCGAAGTACACGAATACTTCGGTCACAATCCCCGAAGCCGGATCAAAACCTGCAATTGAATTGACGAAGCTGACAAGCGCTCAGGAAAGAGCAATTCTTGAAAAAATAAACCGAAAAATTCCCGCTTCAAAACGTCAACCTGTGGATGCCCAATCTAAGCAAAAGGAGTTAAATTGAAAATTCTTTTTGTAATGCTTTTTTCAGTTCAACTATTTGCAGGCACTGAGGTTATCAAGTCAAAAGACGATATTGCATTTCACACCCCTGACATGATTAAATTTTCAGATGCGGGAAAAATTTCTGAGTTTCGCGGTGTCATTGACCGCACGTATTTTACTTCTCATGATCTTAAGAAGGTCGATCTTTATCAGTTTAATACGGATTTACTCAAAGTCGATAATGCCATTTGTATGGATTTTATAGAAAAGATTTTTGCTTTGAGTAAATCAAGTCTATTTCAAGTCAAAACTTTTAAAATCATTGATTCGAACAAAGGCAAAGTCTGTGAAGTTCTGATTACGAACATTAATAAACCTAAGAAAAAAGATGAATCTTATTTCAGATTTGCTTCAATCGGTTTTGTCAACGCTAAGGCCAATGTACTTGTTTATCATCTCAATGGAATAGATGATGATAAAATCACCGAAGCCCGTCTTTTCTGGAACAGCTTAAGATAAACTTTCGATAATTTTGTCAGCGCAGCGAATTCCGTCGCAGGCGGCTGACGTAATGCCCCCGGCATAACCGGCGCCTTCGCCGCAGGGATAGAGACCTGCGTGAGATGTGCTTTGCAAACTATCTTCGTGTCGTGTAACTCGAAGCGGACAGGACGTTCTCGATTCAACTCCGTAGAGTTTAGCCGTGTCGGAAATAAACCCCTTCATGCTGAGGTCAAATTTTTCGATGCCTTCGGCAATTTTATTGTACATGAAAGAAGGCAGCAGTTGATCGAGCCTTACACTTTTGATGCCGGAGGGCGATGAGGTGTCGAGCACTTTATTTTTTTCAGTGCCCTGCAAAAACGAAAGCAGATTCTGAACCGGCATTTCTTTCGTGCCGCCGGCGTTTTGAACTGCATCAAAGGCCCGCGTTTCTAATTCACGTCTCAATTTCATTCCACCCATAATGTCTTTTCCAAAAAGTGTATCGTGCTGGATGCTGACAACAATAGCGGCGTTAGCATAGGGAGAGTTGCGATTGAAGTTACTCATGCCGTTACAAACAAGCCCATCTTCTGAAGTGCCACTCGAAAGGACGTAACCGCCCGGGCACATGCAAAAACTGTAAACGCCTATTCCTGATGCGTTATCATGGTGGGCCAACTTGTAGTTGGCCGAGCCAAGCTTGGGGTGTTCTGAAAATTGCCGGTATTGAATCTCGTTGATTTCTTTTTGACTGTGCTCAATACGAAGTCCCATCGCAAAGGATTTTCCTTCAACGCAGACTTCTGATTCGATCAAATGATTGAGCATGTCTTCGGCCGAGTGACCGGTGGCAAGGATAACCTGATCTGAATAATGCTTTTCGCCCTGTTCAGTGACAATGCCAATGACAGTGTTTGCCGCGTATTGAAGGCGGGTCACCTGACTATTGTAAAAAATTTCGCAGCCGTTTTGCAGCAGAAATTCTCGCATTTTGGGAATAACCCTTCTGATTTTATCGCTTCCCACATGGGGATTTGAAAGCCATTGAATTTCGGCCGGCGCTCCGAATTGAACTAGTCGATTCAGTACATAAGGGATGTGCTCTGATTTTATTCGAGTAATTAGTTTACCGTCTGAGTAAAGGCCGGCACCGCCTTCTCCGTAACAAACATTATTTCTTTTATCGAGTTCGCCGTAACGCCAGAATCGGTTAATTCCTTTTATGCGATCGGCAGAGGGGCTACCCCGTTCAAATAATTTGCAAGGAATTCCCCGTTCAACCAAGCGAAGTGCAGCGAACAGACCTGCCGGGCCCGAGCCGATAATGATTGGTTTTTTAAAATTAGCCGGAAGTTTCGTTAGTTTTTCAAGACTGAATTCTTCAAGTTTAAGAACTTCATCCTGGCCTACGATTTCGATTGTGTAAACGAAGTGCGGTGAGTGTTTTTTTCTGGCATCCACGGATTGTCTTAATATTCGATATTCGCCGTGATTGGGTTCAAGCCAAGCAAGGTGTTCAGACAAACTCTTATCGATAGGCAATTTGAGGTCTTTTAATATCTTCGACATTTCAGCAAGAATATAGCAAGATCGTGGGATGTCAGCAATAACCAGATTTCTACCGAAGAACCATTTAAGTTACCTTATAGGCCAGCTCGTACATATCAGACTGCCGGCCTTTTTAAACAAATTGATCATTGCAAATTTTGCAAAAGCATACAAAATCAATCTTGATGAAGCCGAGTTTGAAATAGGCAAGTACCCAAGCCTTGGTGAATTTTTTGTTCGAAAGCTGAAGCCCGGTCTGCGCCCGCTAGGGGAGACTTGGGTGCTGCATCCAGCAGATGCAATGATCACGCAGGCGGGAAAGATTTCGTCAGGTCAACTGATTCAGGCTAAAAATAAAACTTATTCTGTTGAGACTTTTACTAAAGACAATGAAGCGCTTAAAAAGTTCAATAATGGTCACTTCTTAACTTATTACCTTTGCCCTACCGATTACCATCGGGTGCATTCGCCGGTAACGGGTGAGATCAAAAAGGTTATTTATATTCCCGGAAATTTGTGGCCGGTCAATGCGTGGTCGACAGAAAATATTCACGAAATTTTTTCAGTTAATGAGCGCGTTTACGTAGAAATACAAACCGATCGGGGCCTTGTGGGCCTGGTGTTTGTGGGTGCCACCAATGTGGGAAAAATAATTCTTTCTTTTGATTCTGAAATTGTCGGAAATCAGCTCTTATCAGAGGCCATTAAAGAAAAACACTACAGTCATACCTTTATAAAAAAAGGTGATGAAATAGGAATGTTCAGAATGGGAAGCACCGTCGTGATGCTTTATTCAGAGAGCACAGTTAAGTCGATTGATAGCACTTTGATCGGAAAGAATGTAAAGGTTAACAGCAGTTTCGCTGATTAATTGGCCGGATAAGTGCATTCAGTGAACTGGGTTTCCATTATACTTACATTTTTTAAGAGCGGGATGTCTTTGATCATGCGATCAAAAATCCATTTTGCCAAGAGTTCAGAAGTGGGGTTTTCAAGCCCTTCAACTTCATTCAACATCTGATGATCAAGGCGGGTGAGTAAGGGCTTCATTAGTTCAGATATTTTATGGTAATCTATGACCCAACCGATTTCGGGGTCAAGCGGGCCCACGAGTTTTAGAATAATTTTGAAGCTATGGCCGTGCACTTTTGCACAGGGATGATTTTTAGGCAAATTCGGTAAAAAACGTGCTGATTCGATCTGAAAATGCTGTTTCAATTCATAATTCATGGTATTTTACCCCTCTATGCATTCAAACACCTTACATTTAGCCAAACAAAATTTCAAATTTTCTTCTGCGCATTTTCTGATTTTTGACGAGAAATCTGCTGAAATGCTGCACGGACATAATTATCAGGTCAGCGTTGATGTCAGCTGTGCCACCGACGAAAAAGCTCCGGACTTAGGCTATTTCATCGATTTCAATGTGCTGAAAAAAATGATTAAAGAGCAATGTGATCTCTGGGATGAACATATTCTTTTGCCTGAAAAAAACTCTGAGATGCGCCACCAGATTAGTCAAAACGGAAAAAATTATGACATTCACTTCAGAGACCGATTCTATTCTTTTCCGGTCCTAGAGACGATTTGGTTGCCAATTTCAAATACCAGCGTTGAAAATCTTTCACTTCTCATGGCTAAAAATCTTTTGAGAAAAATGAAAGAACTCGGAGTTCAGAAAATCCGCGTCACCGTTGAAGAAACCCGCGGACAGAGCGCCAGCGCCACGGTAGCGGTATAGAGCACAGTTAAAGTCCTGTGGCTACTTCAAGTGCAGTGAGTTCTTTTTTAACCCGGTAATTCCAAAAACAGATTTGCCCGGGATCGACAATCCAGAAATCCATTCGGTCTTCCACTTCTTGCGGAACTCCGTTGCAGGCGGTGCTGCCCAGATCTGCGAAATTTGTGACCTCAGCTGCAGACCAAGACCAGAATGTTTTTTCCGGGCGAGACCAGTTGCGATTAAAACCGAAGTGATTTTTTTGAATTCGTGCAAAAAGCATTTTTTCTTTTTGTGGGTTTTTTATGAGATCACGGGCCGTGGCTGCGATCTTTTCATCAGAGATTTTAACTATAAAAGAATCTGAACTTCCGTTGCGAGGTGCTACAAGAAAATACGAGGCCGTATTGTCAGGAAGCACTTTTTGCGGAGCCACTGAAATTGGCTTTTCGTTTCCTTTTTCACTGAGATTGAAAACCGAGTATTTCTGGGTGCTGGAAATTTTAAAAGTGGACCAATTGGAATGCGTTGTTGGTAAGGTGTAGAGAAGCGCTTGCGAGGCCGCGAGGCTTAGAGTTTGCCGGCTGATGCGACGCTTGCTCTGATCATAGTAATCGAGAGTGAAGTCATTTTTTTCGGTGTAGAGATTCTGAATCCAAATTTGATTTTCAGTTGAATTTGTTTTTTTAAAAGTGACGTCGCCACCCTCAATTGAGGTGGCCGAAAAGATTCGTTCGCCGCACTTGTAAGTCATTTCGAAGATGCGACTGTTATCCGTGCTGAGCAAAGAGTAGCGTTCATCTTTGATCAGGCTTTCTAAAGTAATCACTTCGGTCTGGCCCGGAGAAATTTCATATTCTGTTTCACGATTGAGATTTTTATTGAACTTCTGCAGCCAGACTGAAGCGGTTTGGGCTGATTTATTTTTGATAGACAGTTCGCCGCGGTCGCAAAGTTGCGGCCAATGAAAAACTTCGGCCGCTCCATTGAGGCATGTAAAAAAAAGTATGATAAGAACCAAAAAAGGCTGGGTTTTCATTCTCACTTAATTCAGTTCGGGACCCGAGTGCAATTACTTTAAGCCGGATAAAAAAACTGGACTAAAGAAGGACCTATCAAGTATAACCGATTGATGAAATTGGTGGTTTTGTTAGTTCTATTTTGTATGAGTTTGTCGGCTGTTTGTAACGCCGAAGACTCCACCGATATTTCTAAAAAAACTCAAAGACAGGCTAAACATCCAGTTGAAAACAAAAATTTTTTGTTCGGACTAGAAGCCAGAAATTACACCTATTCGGAGCCCGGTTTTGTCAGCCACGCGGGCTATCTTTTCGGCCTTTGGGGCGAGTGGGGCTGGGGTGGAGTTCTAGGAAATGGTAAAACCTCAGGACTTCTTCAATTCGGATCACTTGCTTACGATGGTGAGGCCTGTAATCTTTCGGGAACATCCTGTGTGCCATTATCGGCAACTACGAATGATGTGCTCGCGAAGCTTTCTGTGCGCCTTGAGTACTCTTTTAATCCGCGTTTCAGTATTTTTTATGGCGCAGGTTTCAGGTATCTCTACGATAAGGGCGAGGGGTCGAGTTTTTATTCGCGCGTTGGCCAATGGATATTTTTACCGGTTGGATTTAGCTTTCGATCAGATACTTCGCCTTCAAATCTATTTGTAGAACTTGAGTACGACCACACCCTAAGTGGCGTTCTGAAGTCGGGCCTTTCAGAAGTGAGTGCAACGCTGAATGATATAACCAGTAATCAAAAAGGCGGTTATGGCCTGGTATTATCGGGTGGGATGAACATAAATGAAAATTTAATGACTTCACTGATTTATGAGGGCTGGTATGCCAACGACTCAGACGTAATGGCTTCCGGAGGTCAAAACTTCAGGGAGCCGGCCAATAATTCACAGGCTTTCGGCGTGAGGCTCGGGTATCTTTTTTAGACAATGTTCTAAATGAAAGTGTATTGATAACGTTCTGATTGTCAGTTGATAATGAATTTCAATAAGTTGACTATCTCAAGGGCAGATTCTATTAATGCTCATGAGCATTATGAAAAAATTTATCATTCAAAAAATCGAAGCCAGTTCAGATTCTGCAGGAAAAGACCTGATCAAAAGACTTTATGATCTTGGCCTGCACCCGGGTCTTGAAATTGAAATCGTAGCAAAAGTGTCTTTCGGTTCTGTCACCATCGTACAATACGGTCCCACTCGCTTAGCTCTTAACGAAGAGGAGTTTTTATGTCTACATGGGCATTAATTGGTTCTCCCAATTCAGGTAAAACCACTCTTTACAATTGGTTGACCGGTTCAAAGTCAAAAACAGTCAACTACCCGGGATCAACCGTAGAATACAGTATGGGGATGCTCCGCGAACACTTGGCCGAAAAAGAAAACGCCAAAGAAATTAGTATTGTTGATACCCCAGGAGTTTATTCACTGAGGCCGCAATCAGAAGACGAAAAAGTCACTCATGATGTGTTATTTAAAACCAACGGAAGTGTGAGCAAGATTGATGGAATTATTGCGGTGCTGGATGCAACCCAACTTGGTCGGCACTTACTTTTAGCCAAGCAGGCCAAAGAAAGCGGTTACCCTTTAGTCACAGTATTAACGATGCGTGATCTCATTGAAAAAGAAGGTTCGAAACTTGACCTTGCGCTGATCAGTAAGGAGCTCGGTAGTGAAATTATTTTATTCGATGGTATTTTCGGACGCGGGCTCAATGAATTGCTTCTTGAAATAAAGAAGCCAACAAATTTAAAAGAAATTGAAATTAGCTGTCCTGATTGGAACATTGAAAATCAGACGGCCGTTATTAAGTGGGCCGATGCACTTAATAAGAACGCAGTTTCAAATTCAAAAAATGAAAAATCAGCTCGATCTTTTTCAAATAGTGTAGATGCCGTGTTAATGCATCCGATTCTTGGTTTTGTAATGTTTTTCTTTTTTAT
>JAYVIY010000366.1:0-2780 GCA_043769795.1 Pseudobdellovibrio sp.
GCTAAAGGTGATGCAGCAACGTCTGCGTTAGCTGACAAAGCGGTTACGGCCTGTTCTCTGACGATTTCTAAAAAAGAAGAAGTCAAAGCCGGCGCTGCAATTAAGGTTTTATCTTTAGATGCAGTTAAACTAGATGATAAATCAAAACGTAACGTTTTAAAAGTTAGTGTTACGGTAGCAGTTGGTACGGAAGGTAATTCAGCAATGGGTCTATCTTGTAACATCGCCGATAAAAAAGAAGGCGAAGCTGCAAAAGAAGCTCGTAAAGCTTTAGGTGCTTTGGTTTCTGAAGTAGTAAAAGCGCAACCAGCTCCGGTTGCAGCAGCTTCTAGTGATGCAACGGCAGCTTCGGGTGATGGTTCAGCAGCTTCTGGCGACGCAACGGCAGCTTCTGGAGATTCAACAGCGGCAGCAGCAAAGTTAAAAGCAGCAGTAGCAGGTTTAGCTATTCTCGATAAAGCAGCAAAGAGATAGTTCCTTCTCAACAGAAAAAATAGGTGAAACGCGGTTCGAAAGATCCGCGTTTTTTATTTTTAAGACATCAAGCCAAAGACATTAAAGTAAATAAGATATTTTTTCTAAATTTTCAGTTTCTTCAGCCCAGTAGCTATAGCTCCCGTAGTCGGGAAACAGCCGAGGAAAACTCGGATCGGTCCAGCGATTCATAATCCACATCGCGTAAGTAATAATTCGATATCCCCGCAAGAGGGGAATCAACTCAAGCTGTTCGTGAGGAAATTCGCGCAGCTCAGAATAACTTTCAATGAGTTGATTAAATTCGGCACTGCCGGTATCAGCGTTGGGCATTAACATCCAGAAATCCTGAACTTCTGGGCCATTGATCATGTCATCAAAATCAACCATTACGAATTCAGCCGATGAATCTTCTAAAATATTTCCGCGATGTAAATCGCCATGCAAACGAATAAAATTAAAATCATCTAAACGAGCATCGAGGGTTTCAAAAATACGAACGGCGGCTTCTTCGTAGCGGCCGATCATTTCGGGCGAAACTTGAGTCAGCATTTTTTCAAGTTGCGGCCACTTGTTATCGTTTGATGGCCCTAAAAAACCGCGGTGTTCGGCTTCGCGCCGGCTTCCGACATTGTGCAGTCGCGCTAACCATCTTCCAAGTTTTTTAAAATGTGCTGGGCTGAGCTCCTGAATTAACCGGCCCCGAACTTTTTCAAAAAAACTAAAATAAATATTATCTACCGAATCAACCGAAGAGCCATTTCTTAAAATCAAGGTGCCAGCTACCTCGATAGATTCGCTTTTAAGTTCATTAATAAAATTGTGTTCATCAAGAAGTGTTTCGTGGCTCCAGCGACCGGGTCGATAGAACTTTGCAATGATTGAGGTTTTATCTTCGAGTTTGATATCAAAAACGCGGTTTTCATAAGAATTCAACTGGATCAGTTCGCCGGTGACGGCAAAGCCGTTTTTTTCGGCAGTAGCCAGAATTAAATTAGGATCCAAACTATAGAAGTTGTTTTCAAGTTTCACAAAAAGTAACGTACACGACAGTGCAGTTGATGTCAGCTTGGCACTAAATTGAATAAAAAAGAAGGCACAGGGGTTGCTTTAAAAGGCATTGACCAAATCATACTAAAACGGGGGAAACCAAATTTATGAAGGCATTTAAAAATTCACTGAAAGTTTTTTTATTAGTTATATCAGTTAGTTGGAGTGCGCAGGCCTACTTAATTCCGGGTCAACCCGGCGGCGGTGGAAATGTCGGTCCTTATCCAGGAAACCCAGGTGGTGGTGGCGGTTTAGTACCAGGCCAACCAGGACACCCTGGACATCCAAGTCACCCACCAAGCCCTCCTTATCCAAATGATCCGTACCCAGGAAATCCTTATCCGGGCAATCCTTACCCTGGTGATCCGTACCCAGGAAATCCTTACCCAAATGATCCATACCCTAACGATCCTTACCCAGGTCAGCCGGGATACCAAACTGAAATAAAACGCGCTTATATAGGGCGTCCGCTTTATAATGAAAGCCTGCCTTTACGCCAATTAACCGGTATCGGTCCAGAATATCGCGGTTGGGAAGTAGTTTCTGTTCGCGCTACAATTAGATCTGGTCGCGTATTAGCGCAGCTCATTGCGGATGGTCGCGTAGTCGCTACTCAGAATAATGCAGACAACCAAATTTATTTAGTACCGCAATACCGCTTGGTAATTAGCGATACAATGAGAGATTTGCAGTTAGGCGTGAGCGGAGGATTATTTGTTGAAAGCGTAGAAGTTGAATTGCGTCGTAATGGCGGCGGATATGATCCTAATCCGGGTTACGGACAAAACATTGAAATCAATGTTTACCGATCGGTTTCAGGAAACGACCGTGTTGATCTTAGTCAATACGTCGACTTACAAAGATACCGAGGTCGCGTTGTTGAACAGGTTTTGGTAACCGCGACAGCCCGCTATAACTCAAGCTTCATCGATCTTTTGATCAATGGCTTTAATATGGGACAGGCGCATTTCAGCGGCGGATACCCTCAGATCGCAACCTTCAGGATGAACCAGCACTTGGTCATTGGCCAGGGTGCCGACAGCCTCGTACTTTACACTCAGGGCGATATGGATGTTGAGCACGTAACTATAGTGATTCGCTAAGAATTTTTTAAAATTTCTTTGCAATTGTGTTGTCAAACCCAACGCCTCATGCGATTAAAAATATGAGGCGTTTTTTTATGTTCAAACAGGGGATAAAATGCAAAATTCTGAAATTTTGTTAAATCAAAAGCTAGAAAATTCAACAACTTCGAT